>NZ_JBSHFH010000027.1:0-102750 GCF_053617235.1 Streptomyces sp. NPDC055749
GCGCCGGTACCTCGCGTACCGGCGCCGCTCGGCGTGCGTCGACCCTGATCGCCGGAGTGGCCGTCCTGGCGCTCGCCGTCTGCGCGAGCGTCATGTACGGCAGCAGGTCGACCTCGTTCGGCGACGTCATCGACGTCCTCTCCGGCACCGCCGACCCCAACATCACCGCCATCATCGAGAGCCGCTATCCGCGGACCGCGCTCGGTGTACTGGCCGGGCTCTGCCTCGCCGTCGCGGGCACCCTGATGCAGGGCGTCAGCCGTAACCCGCTGGCCGATCCCGGACTCCTCGGCATCAACGCGGGCGCCTCGGCGAGCATCGTCACCGCGACGGCCTTCCTGGGGGCCACCGGCAGCACCGCCACGATGTGGTGGGCCCTGCCCGGAGCCCTGATCGCCGGAGTGCTCGTCCACGTCATCGGCTCCTCGGGAGCGAGCACAGGACTGGTGCGGCTGGTACTCGCCGGAGCCGTCCTGTCCGCCGTGCTGATGGCGTACATCCAGGCCGTCACCCTGGGCAGACCCAAGGTGTTCGACAGTTACCGCTACTGGGTCGTCGGAGCGCTCGGCGGGCGGGACTTCGACGTCTTCATGGCGGTCCTGCCGTTCGCGGCGGTCGGATTCGTCATCGCCCTGGTGCTGGGGCCCGGCCTCAACACCCTGGCGCTCGGCGACGCCACCGCGGCCTCGCTCGGCGCGCATCCCGCGCGGGTACGGGCCGGCGGACTCTTCGCGGCCACCCTGCTGAGCGCCGCGGCGACGGCGGCCGTCGGCCCCATCGCCTTCGTCGGCCTGGCCGTTCCGCATGTCGTACGGGCCCTGGTCGGCGTGGACTTCCGCGTACAGATCGCGTTCTCGGCCATCGCGGGACCCGCGCTGCTGCTCGCGGCGGACGTGGTGGGCCGCATCGTCCTGCGCCCGCAGGAACTGATGGTCGGCGTCGTGACCGCGTTCATCGGGGCGCCCGCGCTGCTCCTTGCCGTACGCAGAATGAGGGGAAGCACATGACGGCGGACCAGGCGGGTTTCCGTACCGCCTCACCACGGGGCTACCTCACTCTCGGCCGCACCGTCGCGGTGCCCGTCCGGCGGGTGTCCGTCGTCACCGCGGTCGTCCTGCTGCTCCTGACGGCCGCCGCCGCGGTCGCCACGCTGTCCCTCGGGCGCCTCGGCATCCCGCTCGCCGATCTGGCGGGGGCGCTCACGGGCGGGGCCGAGGGCAAGGACGCGTTCGTACTGGAACGCCTGCGCGGCCCCCGGCTCGTCGTGGCCCTCGGTACCGGAGCGGCACTCGGCCTGTCCGGGGCGCTGTTCCAGTCCGTGACCCGTAACCCGCTCGGCAGCCCCGACGTGATCGGGCTCGGGTCCGGGGCGGGCGCGGGCGCCGCGATCGTCGCGCTCATGCTGCCGGACACCGTGCCCGTGTCCCTGGGCGCCCTCCTCGGCGCGGTGCTGGCCATGGTGCTCGTCCACGTGTCCACGGGAACCGGCTTCCGCAACCCCGCCCGGCTCGTGGTCGCGGGGATCGGCGTCGCGGCGATCTGTACGGCGGTCACGCAGTACGTCGTCTACGCGATGGAGCGGGACCGGGCGGCCGTCCTCTCGGCGTACGTCAACGGGAGCCTCTCCGCGAGGGCCTGGGACGACGCGAGCACGATCTGGCTGGTGCTGCTCGTCGCGGCTCCGCTGTGCGCGCTGCTCGCCCGGCGGCTCGACATCGGTGAGATGGGCGACGACATCGCCGCGGGCCTGGGCTCCGAGCCGCAGAAGACCAAGACGCTCGCCGTGGTCCTCGCGATCGTCCTCTGCGCGGGCGCCGTCAGCGTGGCGGGGCCCATCGCCTTCATCTCGCTGACCGCCGCTCAGATCGCCAAGCGCATCACCAGGGTGTCCGGGCCCCATCTGCTGCTGTCCTCGGTGACCGGCGCCCTGCTGCTCGTCCTGGCCGATCTCGCCGCCCAGCAGCTGCCCCTGTTCGACAACCTTCCCGTCGGCATCTACACGATGGCCATCGGTGGCGCCTACCTCGGCTACCTGCTGACCCGCGAATGGAGGAGGGGAGTCCTATAGCTTCCGGAACCCCTGCCGGTGGACGCCACTGGCCTCGTACAGGTTCGTCGTCCATACTGCCCGCCGTGGAGCAGCGCATAGATTCGAAGACCAAATCCGAGTTCGCCGCAGGCACAGACCCGGCGTACATCCCCGGCCTCACGGCCCCTGCCACGGCGCGGACGGAGGAAGAACCGGAGCCGGCCGACTCCCCAGCCGAGGGTGCCGAGGGTGCCGAGGGTGCCGATACGGCTGACGCAGCGGCGTCGGCCGTTGCCGAACCGGAATCGGAAGCGGAACCGGAAGCAGAACCGGAGGCCGATGACCAAGGAACCGTTTTCGAGGTCAGCGACCGTCGCGGTTCCATCAGGGCCGATCGCGAAGGCGTCCGGTTCCGCCTGGACGACCAGGAGGCCGATTTCACCTGGGACGAGATCGGCGCGGTCGAGGTGAAGACCGCCCGCTTCGGGCGCCGTTTCACCGTCACCGTCCACGTGTCGAGCCGCCGCTGGTTCAACGCCGAGGTCGAGGCCGCCACGCGGAACGGCCTCAAGGAGTGGCCGGCGCAGCTCGACGCGGTGCTGGACGCCTACTTCGAGGAATCCTGACCCGCGAGGGCCGGACCTACGCGGGGCGGGAAGGGGTACCCCTTCCCGCCCCGCACTTCATTTCGGTCGCATCACGCGACGGCGGTCCCCTCCAGCTCGACCATCTGGCCGGGGATCGCCAGCCGCGTCACCCCGAGCATCGTGCTGGCCGGAGCCACCGAGGCCGCGCCCAACCGCGCCGCCAGCACGCCGTAGTGCTGGAAGAGCAGATCGACGTCGGTCGTGTAGACGTTGAGCCGGACGAGGTTCGCGAGAGACATGCCGGCCTCGCCGAGCACGGCCTCCAGGTTGTCGGTGCTCAGCGCCAACTGCGCCGCCATGTCACCGTCGTGCTGGGGCTTGCCGTCGCCGCTCATCGCGGTCTGCCCCGAGATGTACAGGGTCCGGGTGTGCCCGGAGACGACCTCACCCTGGTTGAAGCCCAGCTCCACCGACCATGTCACCGGGTTGACCGCTGTTCGTTCCATCGCCACGTCAGTTCCATTCGATTCATTGGGAGTACGTACGGCCATCGGCTCGGTAGCCGCCGGCTTCGACCTCGTGTGAACAAGCCTCGCAATGAATCACGACACCCTTGGTCATGTATTTCGATAGAGTTTTCTTATGCGCGCCGACCGGTTGGTCTCACTGGTGCTGCTGCTGCGTCAGCGCGGTCAACTCACCGCGGACACGCTGGCCCGGGAGCTGGAGGTATCCACCCGCACCGTGCTGCGCGACATCGAGGCGCTGTCCGCGGCCGGCGTCCCGGTCTACGCGGAACGCGGCCGGCACGGCGGGTTCGCGCTGTCGCCCGGTTTCCGGACCGAGCTCACCGGTCTGAACCACGACGAGGCCCTTGCCGTGCTGACCGCCGGATCGGTGCGCGGCGAGCAGGTATTCGGCCTCGGCTCGGCGCTCGCTTCGGCCATGCGGAAGGTGGTCGACGCCCTGCCCGAGAGCCACCGGGTCACCGCGAGCGACGCGGCCCAGCGTTTTCTCGTCGACCCCGAGACCGACCTGCTCTCACGTCGGCTGGGCGCTGAGGAAGTACCCGACACCACGATGTTCGAGGTCCGGCGCGCGGTGCTCGCCGGACACAAGCTGCGCATCCACTACGAGGCCACGGACCAGACACCGCAGTGGCGCACGGTGGACCCGATCGGCCTGGTCACCGTTCGCGACCGGGGCTACTTGCTGGCCACGAGATCCGGCGCGGACCGCACCTACCGGTTGTCGCGGGTGCTGGCCGCCGAGGAACTCCCCGAAAAGGCAGAGCGACCGAACCGGGTCGACCTCGACCGGATCTGGCGGGAGCGATCCGCGCAGTTCCTCTCCGGCGGCGAGCACATCACCGTGCTGCTACGGGTGAACCCGGCGCGGCGGGAGGAGTTGCTGGACACCGCGCTGGCCGTCCGCGCGGAAGAACCCGACGCGGACGGCCGGCTGCGGCTGAACGTGACCTTCCAGGATTCACGGCATGCCGAATGGGCACTGTGGCAGCTGAGCACGGACGCCGAAGCCTTGTCCCCGCAGTCGTTGCGCACCGCCCTGCGCGACCGCGCCGCCTACATGGCCACCCGTTACGGGGACTGATCCACACCGGCTCCGCACTTGCTTGTGCCGGGGACCGGACCGGCTCAGCCCTGGCTGAGGACCACCGAGCGCGTCAGATGACGGGGGAGGTCCGGGTCGAGTCCGGCGGCGAGCGCCCGGGCGATCGCCAGGCGCTGTACGCGTACGAGGTCGGCCAGCGGGTCGAGGTCGCTGTCGATCCAGCGGGCGCCGGTGTCGAGCACCTGCTGCGCGAGGCCCTCGGGCGCGGCACCGAACATCCAGGTCGCCGTCCCCGTGGTGGAGATGCTGATGGGGCCGTGGCGGTACTCCATCGCCGGGTAGGACTCGGTCCAGGACAGCGACGCCTCCTTCATCTTGAGCGCCGCCTCGTTGGCGAGGCCCACGGTCCAGCCCCGGCCCAGGAACGTGAACTGGGTGCAGTCCAGCAGCCCTTCGGGCAGCGGCTCGGCGAGCGCCGTCTCGGCGTCCCGTACCGCCTGCTCCGTGTGCAGCCCGAGGTGGGCGCGGAGCAGGGTGAGCACCGTGGTCGCGAACCGTGTCTGTACGACGGACTGTTCATCGGCGAAGTCGAGTACGACGACATCGTCGGCGGCCGTCATGACCGGGGTGTGGGGGTCCGCGGTGATGGCGACTGTGCGGGTCGTGCCGCTCAGCTCGGTAAGCAGCTCCAGCACCTCGGTCGTCGTGCCCGAGCGGGTGAGGGCGACGACCCGGTCGTAGCAGCGCCCGAAGGGGAACTCCGAGGCGGCGAAGGCGTGGGACTCGCCCTGTCCGGCGGCCTCACGGAGCGAGGCGTACGCCTGCGCCATATAGAAGGAGGTGCCGCACCCGACGACCGCGATGCGTTCGCCGGTGGCGGGCAGGGCGTCCGCCCTCTCACCCGCAAGTACTGCGGCGCGGCGCCAGCACGCGGGCTGGCTGGCTGTCTCGCTCGCTGCAAAGGACACGTCTGCACTCCATCTGGCCGCGGGTGAACGATGAGTAGCATGCTTGAATTTGCACGTTACAGGCACTCAACGAGCAAAATCAAGCATCCCACGGTGTGGGGGCGGGGTCGCCGACGGCTTGTGCGACGCTTGCGCTGTCCGGCGCCCGGCGACCGCGTTCCCGGGAAACGTGGTGCCGCAGGCCGGACAGGTGAGGAGGGCACACGTGGCCAGGGACGCCCGGTGGGACGCATTGCTGGAACTGGTCGGAAAGAACGGCCGGGTGGAGGTCGAGGACGCCGCGGCGGCGCTGGACGTGTCGGCGGCGACCATTCGCCGCGATCTCGACCAGCTCGCCGAGCAGCACCTGCTCACCAGGACCAGGGGCGGCGCCGTCGCCCACGGAGTCTCGTACGAACTGGCCCTGCGCTACAAGGCCGGCCGGCACGCACCGGAGAAGCAGGCCATCGGCCGCGCCGCCTCCGAACTCGTCGCCGTGGGCGAGGTGGTGGGCCTGACCGGCGGCACCACGCTGACCGAGGTGGCCAGGGCGCTGGCCCTGCGCCCGGACATCGTGGGCGAGACGGGGGCGTCGGCGGGCGGCCAGCCGACGCTGACCGTCGTGACCAACGCGCTCAACATCGCCAATGAACTGGTGATCCGGCCACAGATCAAGCTGGTCGTGACCGGCGGGGTGGCCAGACCGCAGTCGTACGAACTGACGGGCCCCCTGGCCACTGGGGTGATGAGCGAGATCACCCTGGACATCGCCGTACTCGGTGTGAACGCGATCGACATCGAGCGCGGGGCGTACGTTCATCACGAGGGCGAGGCCAGCATCAACAGGCTGCTCGCCGAGCGGGCGCAGCGCGTGGTCGTGGCGGCGGACTCCTCGAAGATCGGCAAGCGTGCCTTCGCCCGTGTCTGCGACCTCGGGCAGGTCGACGTACTGGTGACCGACTCCGGCATCACGCCGGAGGCCACGGCTCGTTTCACCGAGGCGGGAGTCACCGTCATCGCGGTGTGAGTCGTCACTGTGCCCGTGTCGGTGGTACGCCGAACGGGTGAGAGGCGGGAGACTTGCCGGATGAACAGTGAGCGCAGCCGGCAGGCAGTGAACCGGCGCATGGACGGGGTGGCCCTGTGAGCAGGTACGACAGGTACGACAGGTACGACGCCACCGACGAGCAGTGGGAAGGGCTCGCCCAGGTCGTGCCGCTGCGCGGCCGTAACGAGTGGCCCTCGCGGGTCGACCACCGCGCGGTCCCGGACGAGCCGGTGGCCGAGCAGCGCCGGCTCGTCGTGCTGCGGGTCCAGATTTTCGCGGACGCGCGCGAGGTGGCCGAGTATCTGGTCGCGCAGATTCCGGTACTGCTGGATCTGACCGCGGCCGAGACCGATGTGGCCAAGCGCATCCTGGACTTCAGCAGCGGCGTGGTCTTCGGGCTCGGCAGCGCGATGCACCGCGTCGACCGCAACGTATTCCTGCTGGCGCCCGTCGGCATGGAGGTCGAGGGAGTCACGGCGGCAGGCGTCCCTCACGCGTAGGAAGACCGGTCGTGACCGAATTCGATGTAGCAGGACTTCAGCGGCGGCTGGCCGAGTTCGCCGCCGCGCGGGACTGGGAGCAGTACCACACCCCCAAGAACCTGGTGGCGGCGCTGAGCGTCGAGGCGTCCGAACTGGTCGAGATCTTCCAGTGGCTGACGCCGGAACAGTCGGCGCGGGTGATGGAGAAGCCGGAAACGGCGCACCGGGTCACCGACGAGGTCGCGGACGTGCTCGCCTATCTCCTGCAGTTCTGCGAGGTGCTGGGGATCGATCCGCTGACCGCTCTGGCGGCCAAGATCGACCGGAACGAGGTGCGCTTCCCCGTCCCTGAGCGCCCGGAACCCGGAAATAGTCACTCTTCGGAGTGATCGACTTGTTCACAGTCGACTTCGTGTCCACAGATTTCCGAATTCCTCTGTTCTTTCGGTGCCCGCCACCTCACTGTGGGTAATGAAAGAGGTGACCGGGTTTTCGTACAGACGGGGGAATGACATGGAAGCGGAGCGACTGATCGAAGCCGGCCGCCGGGCTCTGGCCGAGAGCCGCGGCGCGCTGAACGTGATGGCGGAGGCGTGGCAGGCCCAGGCGCTCGCCAGGACGGTCGGCAGCAGGCTGGTCCTGAGCGGGCCCGTGGAGTTACGCGGCGAGGCGCGGGGACTCAGCGAGGTCGGCGGACGGGGCTGCTCCGCGCTCGACCACCCGATGGTGCTCGCCGGCGGGACGCGCGCCGCGCAGCTCACGGAAGTGACGCACGTGCAGCGGGCGTTGACGGCCCTGGTCGCCCTGCTCGGTGAGGTGGGGATCGCGCTGGTCGGAGTCGCCTGCGACACCGACGAGGAGGGTCTCTACTGGCAGTGCATCGAGGCGATAGACGCCGCGGACGAGTCCGTCGACAGGGTGCACGGGATGCTGAGAAAGCTGGCTGAGCGGGAGCGTGAACGCGATGGTCCCTACGGCGCGCTCCAGGGCCCGGCATGAGGCGGGACGCCCGGTGTTCGAAGGTGCAGGATGGATGCATGGATCTTCGAATCTTCACCGAGCCCCAGCAAGGGGCGAGCTACGACACGCTGCTCACCGTGGCCAAGGCCGCTGAGGACCTCGGCTTCGACGCCTTCTACCGGTCCGACCACTACCTCCACATGGGATCGGGCGACGGACTGCCCGGCCCGACCGACGCCTGGATCACCCTGGCCGGGCTGGCGCGCGAGACCAGGCGCATCCGGCTCGGCACCCTGATGACGGCGGGCACGTTCCGGCTGCCGGGCGTGCTGGCCATTCAGGTCGCGCAGGTCGACCAGATGTCCGGCGGACGTGTCGAACTGGGCCTGGGAGCGGGCTGGTTCGAGGCGGAGCACAAGGCGTACGGCATTCCGTTCCCCAAGGAGAAGTTCGGCCGCCTGGAGGAGCAGCTGGCGATCGTCACCGGCCTGTGGGCGACCGAGACCGGCAAGACGTTCAGTTACGACGGTACGTACTACCAGCTGACCGACTCGCCCGCGCTGCCCAAGCCGGCCCAGGCCAAGGTGCCGGTCCTGATCGGCGGGCACGGGGCGACCCGCACCCCGAGGCTCGCCGCGCAGTACGCGGACGAGTTCAACATCCCGTTCGCCTCGCTGGAGGACACCGAGAAGCAGTTCGGCCGGGTCAGGGAGGCGGCGAAGGCGGCAGGCCGGAAGCCGGACGAGCTCGTGTACTCCAACGCACTGGTGGTCTGCGTGGGCAAGGACGACGCGGAGGTCGCGCGACGGGCCGCCGCCATCGGACGGGACGTCGAGGAGCTCAAGGCGAACGGGCTGGCGGGCTCGCCCGCGGAAGTGGTCGACAAGATCGGCCGGTACGGCGCGATCGGATCCTCCCGCGTCTACCTCCAGGTCCTGGACCTGGACGACCTCGACCATCTCGAACTGATCTCGGCGCAGGTCCAGTCGCAGCTGGCCTGACCGACCGGCCCGCCCCGCCCACGAGGAGGAGCGCACGTGCACCACGACCGGCCACCGCACCACTCGGCAGGTTCCGCACAGGGCCCACAGGCCCGCACGCTCGGTGCCGCCATCGCCGAGGGGACGGTCCTGCTCGACGGCGGCCTCTCCAACCAGTTGGAGGCACAGGGCTGCGACCTGTCGGACGCGCTCTGGTCGGCCCGTCTGCTGGCCGACGCGCCCCACCAGATCGAGGCCGCGCACACCGCGTATGTGCGGGCGGGTGCGCAGGTGCTCATCACCGCCAGCTATCAGGCCACGTTCGAAGGGTTCGGGCGGCGCGGGATCGGGCGGGCCCGCGCCGCGGAGCTGCTGGCCGGCAGTGTGGCGCTGGCCCGGCGGGCGGGGGAGGGGGCCGGGCAGCAGATCTGGGTCGCCGCTTCGGTCGGTCCGTACGGGGCGATGCTCGCGGACGGCAGCGAGTACCGGGGCCGCTACGGGCTCTCCGTGAGGGAGCTGGAGCGCTTCCACCGGCCGCGGATGGCGGCGCTGGCCGAGGCGGGGCCCGATGCGCTGGCGCTGGAGACGGTGCCCGACATGGACGAGGCGGAGGCCCTGCTGCGAGTGGCCGGGGAGTACGGGGTGCCCGTCTGGCTCTCGTACAGCGTGGCGGGGGAGCGGACCAGGGCAGGGCAGCCCCTGGCGGAGGCGTTCGCGGTGGCCACGGGGAACGCGCAGGTGGTGGCCGTCGGGGTGAACTGCTGCGAGCCGGCCGATACGGACCGTGCGGTGGAGACGGCGGCGGCGGTGACGGGCAAGCCGGTCGTCGTCTATCCGAACAGCGGGGAGAGGTGGGACGCCGGGCGCCGGGCGTGGGCGGGGGACAGCACCTTCGACGCCGGGCGGGTGCGGGCGTGGCAGGAGGCCGGGGCACGGCTGGTCGGGGGCTGCTGCCGCGTCGGGCCTGAGCGGATCGCGGAGTTGGCGGAGCTGGTGGCGGCGCGGTGAAATTGCCTGGTGGGGGCAGGGTTGCGGGGCCATACTCGGACGGGTGTTCCTGACTATCAGCACAACCGGCACCCCGGAGCGTCCCGCCACCGATCTCGGCTTTCTGCTGCACAAGCATCCCGAGAAGGCGCAGACGTTCTCCACCTCGCACGGCACCGCGCATGTCTTCTACCCCGAAGCGTCCGCGGAGCAGTGCACGGCAGCCCTGCTGCTGGAGGTGGACAGTGTGGCGCTGGTGCGGCGCGGCAAGGGCAAGGGCCGGGGCGGCGCCCCGGACGCGGCGCTCGCGCAGTACGTCAACGACCGCCCCTACGCCGCGTCCTCGCTGCTCGCCGTCGCCCTGAGCACGGTCTTCAAGTCCGCCCTGAGCGGGGCGTGCCGGGCCATGCCGGAGCGGGCGGAGCAGCCTCTGCCGCTGCGGATCGAGGTCCCCGCGCTGCCCGCGCGCGGTGGCATCGAACTGGTGCGGAAGCTCTTCGGCCCGCTCGGCTGGACGAGCGTGGAGGCCGTGGCCGTAGCCCTGGACGAGGAGTTTCCGGAGTGGGGCGACTCGCGCTACGTACATCTGGTGCTGGAGGGGGAGCTGAGGCTCGCTGAGGCACTGCGGCAGCTGTATGTGCTGCTGCCGGTTCTCGACGACGCCAAGCACTACTGGGTGGCACCGGACGAGGTGGACAAGCTGCTGCGGGCCGGTGACGGGTGGCTGGCCGAGCACCCCGAGCAGAAGCTGATCACCAGCCGTTATCTCTCGCGCCGCTGGGGACTGACCAGGCAGGCGATGGAGCGGCTCGAACTCGTGCGGCTCGCGGAGTCGGACGACCTCGACGTGACCTGTGTCGACAACGCGGTGGACGAGACGAAGGACACCGAGGAGAAGCCGGTGCCGCTCGCCGAGCAGCGGCGTGCGGCGATCCTGGAGGCGCTGCGCGCCGCCGGGGCGAGCCGGGTGCTCGACCTGGGCTGCGGCCAGGGCCAGTTGGTCCAGGCGCTGCTGAAGGACGTCGCCTTCACGGAGATCGTCGGCGTCGATGTCTCGATGCGGGCCCTGACCATCGCCTCGCGCCGGCTGAAGCTGGACCGGATGGGCGAGCGGCAGGCCGGCCGCGTCACGCTCCAGCAGGGCTCGCTGACCTACACCGACAAGCGGCTCAAGGGGTACGACGCGGCGGTCCTCAGCGAGGTGATCGAGCACCTCGACCTGCCGAGGCTGCCCGCTCTGGAGTACGCGGTGTTCGGCTCGGCGCGGCCCCGCACCGTGCTCGTGACCACGCCGAACGTCGAGTACAACGTCCGCTGGGAGACGCTGCCCGCCGGACATGTGCGCCACGGTGACCACCGCTTCGAGTGGACCAGGGCCGAGTTCCGGCAGTGGGCCGGGGAGGTGGCGGAGCGTCATGGATACGAGGTGGAGTACGTGGCCGTGGGACCGGACGACCCCGAGGTGGGGCCGCCGACACAGATGGCCGTGTTCACGATGACCGCGGCGGACGAGACCAAGAAGGAGGCGAAGGCCGCATGAACAGCAGCAGCACCACCGACACCACCAGTACCTCGCGCACGCTGCCGGTGACCGACCTCTCCCTCGTCGTGCTCATCGGAGCCAGCGGATCGGGCAAGTCCACCTTCGCCCGCAAGCACTTCAAGCCCACCGAGATCGTCTCGTCGGACTTCTGCCGCGGCCTCGTCGCCGACGACGAGAACGACCAGAGCGCCAGCGGCGACGCCTTCGACGTCCTGCACTACATCGCGGGCAAGCGCCTCGCAGCCGGGCGTCTCACTGTCGTCGACGCCACCAACGTCCAGGCCGAGAGCCGCAAGCAGCTCGTGCGGCTGGCCCGTGAGCACGACGTACTGCCGATCGCGATCGTCCTCGACCTGCCCGAGGAGGTCTGCCTCGCGCGCAACGCGAAGCGACCCGACCGGGCCGACATGCCGCGCCACGTCATCCAGCGCCACCGCCGCGAACTGCGCCGCTCACTGCGCGGACTGGAGCGCGAGGGCTTCCGCAAGGTCCACATCCTGCGCACCGAGGAGGAGGCCGAGCAGACCGGGATCGTCCTGGAGCGCCGCTACAACGACCTCCGCCACCTCACAGGCCCCTTCGACATCATCGGCGACATCCACGGCTGCAGCTCCGAGCTGGAGACCCTGCTCGCGACCCTCGGATACGCCGACGGCGCGCACCCCGAAGGGCGTACCGCCGTCTTCGTCGGCGACCTCGTCGACCGCGGCCCCGACAGCCCCGGCGTCCTGCGCCGCGTCATGGCCATGGTGTCGTCCGGCAACGCCCTGTGCGTACCGGGCAACCACGAGAACAAGCTCGGCCGCTACCTCAAGGGCCGCAACGTGCAGCACACCCACGGACTGGCCGAGACCATCGAGCAGCTGGACCGCGAGGACGCCGTCGACCCCGAATTCCGCAAGCGCGTCTCGGAGTTCATCGACGGCCTCGTCAGCCACTACGTGCTGGACGACGGCAAGCTCGTCGTCTGCCACGCAGGGCTGCCCGAGAAGTACCACGGCCGCACGTCCGGGCGGGTGCGCTCGCACGCGCTGTACGGGGACACGACCGGCGAGACCGACGAGTTCGGCCTGCCCGTGCGCTATCCGTGGGCCGAGGAGTACCGCGGCCGCGCCACCGTGGTCTACGGCCACACGCCCGTCCCCAGCACCTCCTGGGTCAACAACACCATCTGCCTGGACACCGGCGCCGTCTTCGGCGGGAAGATGACCGCGCTGCGCTGGCCGGAGCGCGAACTCGTCGACGTACCCGCCGAGAAGGTCTGGTACGAGCCGACCAGGCCGCTCGCGTCCGAGGCGCCCGGCGGGCGCGAGGGCCGTCCGCTGGACCTCGCCGACGTCCAGGGCCGCCGCATCGTGGAGACCCGGCACATGGGCCGGCTCTCGGTGCGCGAGGAGAACGCCGCCGCGGCGCTCGAAGTCATGAGCCGCTTCGCCGTCGACCCGCGGCTGCTGGCCTACCTCCCGCCGACCATGGCACCGACCGCCACCTCGCACGAGGACGGCTATCTGGAGTACCCCGCCGAGGCGTTCGCCCAGTACCGGGCCGACGGTGTCGCCAAGGTCGTGTGCGAGGAGAAGCACATGGGTTCGCGCGCCGTGGCCCTGGTCTGCCGCGACGCGGACGCGGCACGCGAGCGCTTCGGTACCGAAGGTCCCACCGGCGCCCTGCACACCCGCACCGGCCGTCCGTTCCTCGACGACCCCGCGCTCACCGAAGCGGTCCTGGACCGGCTGCGCACCGCCGTCACCGCCGCCGGACTGTGGGAGGAGTGGGACACCGACTGGGTCCTCCTGGACGCCGAGCTGATGCCGTGGTCGCTGAAGGCCGCCGGGCTGCTGCGCTCGCAGTACGCGGCGGTCGGCGCCGCGTCGGGCGCGGTCTTCCCCGCGGCTCTCGCCGCCCTCGACGCGGCGGCGGCCCGCTCGGTCGACGTCGGCGCGCTGGCGGAACGGCAGCGCGGACGCGCACTGGACGCCGCCGCGTTCACGCGGGCGTACCGCCGTTACTGCTGGAGCACCGAAGAGCTCGAAGGAGTTCGGCTCGCGCCCTTCCAGATCCTCGCCGTACAGGGCCGCTCCCTGGCCTCCGTACCGCACGACGAGCAGCTCGCGTGGCTGGACCGGCTGGTCGAGCACGACCCGACCGGGCTGCTCCAGGTCACCCGCCGGCTGGTCGTCGACACCGGGGACGAGGAGTCGGTGCGCTCCGGCATCGACTGGTGGCTGGAGATGACGGGCCGAGGCGGCGAGGGCATGGTCGTCAAGCCGCTCGGTGCGCTCGTACGGGACGGAAAGGGCAGGCTGGTCCAGCCGGGCATCAAGGTGCGTGGCCGGGAGTACCTGCGGATCATCTACGGCCCCGAGTACACCCGTCCGGAGAATCTGGAGCGGCTGCGCTCCCGGTTCCTCGGCCACAAGCGGTCGCTGGCCCTGCGGGAGTACGCGCTGGGCCTGGAGGCCCTGGACCGGCTGGCCGACGGGGAGCCGCTGTGGCGGGTCCACGAGGCGGTCTTCGCGGTGCTGGCCCTGGAGTCGGAGCCGGTCGACCCGCGACTGTAGGCCGTGCCCTGAACGAGGGGAGCGATTCGCCGGGTGAACGGCGCTCCGTGCGGTGAGGATGGAGGCATGGGATTCCATGTCGACTCCGAGGCCGGGCGGTTGCGCCGCGTCATCCTGCACCGCCCCGATCTGGAGCTCAAGCGGCTCACCCCCGGCAACAAGGACGCGTTGCTCTTCGACGACGTGCTGTGGGTGCGCCGCGCCCGGCAGGAGCACGACGGGTTCGCCGATGTGCTGCGCGACCGGGGCGTGGAGGTGCACCTCTTCGGTGACCTGCTCCGGGAGTCGCTGGACATCCCGGTCGCCAAACGGCTCGTCCTCGACCGGGTGTTCGAGGAGAAGGAGTACGGTCCGCTCGCCACCGAGCATCTGCGGGCCGCCTTCGAGGAGCTGTCCACCGCCGAGCTGACCGAGGCGCTGGTCGGCGGGATGACCAAGCGGGAGTTCCTGGAGCGGCACAGCGAGCCGACCTCGGTCCGGTTCCACGTGATGGGCCTGGACGACTTCCTGCTCGCGCCGCTGCCGAACCATCTCTTCACCCGTGACACCTCCGCCTGGATCTACGACGGGGTGTCCATCAACGCGATGCGCTGGCCGGCCAGGCAGCGCGAGACGGTCCACTTCGAGGCGATCTACCGCCACCACCCCCTCTTCACGGGGCCGGAGGCGGGCGTGTTCCACCACTGGTCGGAGGGGCAGGACGACTACCCCTCGACCATCGAGGGCGGCGACGTGCTGGTCATCGGCCAGGGCGCCGTGCTGATCGGGATGAGCGAGCGCACCACTCCGCAGGCCGTGGAGATGCTGGCCCGGGGACTCTTCGACGCCGGGTCGGCCCGGACGATCGTGGCGCTCGACATGCCGAAGAACCGTGCGTTCATGCACCTCGACACGGTGATGACGATGATCGACGGCGACACCTTCACCCAGTACGCCGGACTCGGGATGCTGCGCTCGTACACCATCGAGCCCGGCAGCGGCCCCCGTGAGCTGAAGGTGACCGACCACCCGCCCGAGCACATGCACCGGGCCATCGCCGCCGCGCTGGGTCTGGAGTCGATCAGGGTGCTCACCGCGGTCCAGGACGTGCACGCGGCGCAGCGCGAGCAGTGGGACGACGGCTGCAACGTGCTGGCCGTCGAGCCCGGGGTCGTCGTCGCCTACGAGCGCAACGCGACCACCAACACGTATCTGCGCAAGCAGGGCATCGAGGTCATCGAGATCCGCGGCAGCGAGCTGGGCCGGGGGCGGGGCGGTCCCCGGTGCATGAGCTGCCCGGTGGTCCGTGATCCGGTTTAGACCACATGACTGGAGAGACTGTATAGCGATGCAGGGCTTCGTATAGACTTCCAGGGTCAACGTATGAGCGACCCTCGCCCGACCAGGAGCAGTCACATGGCCATAGACCTCGCAGGCCGCCACTTCCTCAAGGAGCTGGACTTCACGGCCGAGGAGTTCCGCGGCCTGATCGCCCTGGCCGCCGAGCTCAAGGCCGCCAAGAAGGCGGGGGCCGAGGTCCAGCGGCTGCGCGGCAGGAACATCGCGCTGATCTTCGAGAAGACCTCGACCCGTACGCGCTGCGCGTTCGAGGTCGCCGCCGCGGACCAGGGCGCGTCCACGACGTACCTCGATCCCTCCGGCTCGCAGATGGGCCACAAGGAGTCGGTGAAGGACACGGCCCGCGTGCTCGGCCGGATGTTCGACGGCATCGAGTACCGCGGCGACAGCCAGCAGGCCGTCGAGGAGCTGGCCGCGTACGGCGGCGTCCCCGTCTTCAACGGGCTCACCGACGAGTGGCACCCCACCCAGATGCTCGCCGACGTGCTGACGATGACCGAGCACAGCGACAAGCCGCTGGAGGAGATGGTCTTCGCCTACCTCGGTGACGCCCGCTTCAACATGGGCAACTCGTACCTGATCACCGGCGCCCTGCTGGGCATGGACATCCGGATCGTCGCCCCCGAGGCGTACTGGCCGGCGGCGGACGTCGTCGCGCAGGCGCGGAAGCTCGCCCAGGGCAGTGGCGGGACGGTCACCCTCACCGAGGACATCGCCGAAGGCGTCCGCGGCGCGGACTTCGTCGCCACGGACGTCTGGGTCTCGATGGGTGAGCCCAAGGAGGTGTGGGCCGAGCGCATCGCCGCGCTGGCTCCGTACTCCGTGACCATGGACGTCCTGCGCGCCACCGGCAACGACGCCGTGAAGTTCCTGCACTGCCTGCCGGCCTTCCACGACCTCGGTACCAAGGTCGGCCGGGAGATCCACGCGGAGTACGGCATGACCGAGCTGGAAGTGACCGACGAGGTCTTCGAATCCTCGTTCTCGGTCGTCTTCGACGAGGCCGAGAACCGGATGCACACCATCAAGGCCGTGCTGGTGGCCACCATGGCCGCCCCGGGGTCCGGCGTCTGATCACTCCGCCTGATCGCTCCGCCGCGCGGTGTGCGGTGTGTGCGGGGACCGCTGGGCGGGGATCGCGGGCAGGGTGAACCACACCGCCTTGCCCTGCTCCGTCGTGCGGTGACCGCAGGCGGAGCTGAGCGTACGGATCAGGAGGAGGCCGCGGCCGTGCTCCTGCCAGGGGTCCGGCTCGCTGCCGGGCCCGGGGCGGGAGAGATCGCCGGGCGGGGAGGGGTCGCGGTCGTGGACCTCGACCTGGCAGCCCGTCGCCATGAGTTCCACGACCAGTTCGATGGGCTCGTCGCCGTCCGTGTGCTCCACGGCGTTGGCGACCAGTTCGGCGGTGAGGAGCTCGGCCGTGTAGCTGTCCGCCGGGGCGTCGATGTCCGTGAGGGCGGTACGGATGAGGGCGCGGGCGATCGGCACCGCTGCCGTGGAATGCGGCAGCGCGATACGCCATGACGCGGGGATGGGGACATCGGGGAGCACAGCTGGTTCCGTTCCGGGGCGGGGCTTCCTGGTATCGGCAAATACTCTGTTCAACCATACGAAGCGGGGTGGCGCAGTCATAGGGGCTGTCGACCGGTACGAAAGGGACGTTCGCCACATCGCTCTCATGTTTGGGTTATCGCGCACTCCTGACGGCAGTCACATATGAGTGATAACTTCGAGGTGGATCGAGTCGTCGGAAGCGGGCCGGATCAGCGGCCCGTCGGCTGAAGGGGACCACCTCCCATGAGTCCGTTTCCCAGCTCCGCCCCGCCCACGGAGGACTGGCACCATCTGCGGCTGACCCGGGACGACGGGGTCGCGACCGTCACCCTCGCCCGCCCCGAGAAGCTCAACGCGCTCACCTTCGGCGCCTATGCCGACCTGCGCGACCTCCTCGCCGAGCTGTCCCGCGAACGCTCCGTGCGCGCTCTCGTACTCTCCGGCGAAGGGCGCGGCTTCTGTTCCGGAGGCGATGTCGACGACATCATCGGCGCCACACTCGCGATGGACACCGCCCAGCTTCTCGACTTCAACCGGATGACGGGCCAGGTCGTACGCGCCCTCCGTGAATGCCCCTTCCCCGTCGTCGCCGCAGTACACGGCGTGGCCGCGGGAGCCGGGGCCGTCCTCGCGCTGGCGGCGGACTTCCGCGTCGCCGACCCGTCCGCACGCTTCTCCTTCCTCTTCACCCGGGTCGGCCTCTCCGGCGGCGACATGGGCGCCGCCTACCTGCTGCCGCGCGTCGTCGGGCTCGGCCACGCCACCCGGCTGCTCATGCTCGGCGAAGCCGTCCACGCCCCCGAAGCGGAACGGATCGGCCTCATCAGTGAGCTGACCGCCGAAGGGCAGGCCGACGCCCGCGCGGCGGCGCTCGCCCGCAGACTCGCCGACGGACCGGCTCTCGCACTCGCGCAGACCAAGGCCCTGCTCACCGCCGAGCTCGACATGCCGCTCGCGGCCTCCGTCGAGATGGACGCCGCCACCCAGGCACTCCTGATGCACGGCGAGGACTACGCCGAATTCCACGCGGCCTTCACCGAGAAGCGCCCGCCGAAGTGGCAAGGCAGGTAGCGCGATGGCAGGCGACACGAGGCGGATCGCGGTCATCGGCGGCGGCCCCGGCGGCCTGTACGCGGCGGCGCTGCTCAAACGGCTCGGCCCCGAGCGCGACATCACCGTCTGGGAGCGCAACGCCCCGGACGACACCTTCGGCTTCGGAGTCGTCCTCTCCGACGAGACCCTCGGCGGGATCGAGCACGCCGACCCCGTCGTGTACGCGGCGCTCAGGGACGAATTCGTCCGCTGGGACACCATCGACATCGTCCACCGGGGCCGGACCGAGACCTCAGGCGGCCACGGTTTCGCGGCGCTCGGCCGCCGCAGGCTCCTTGAGATCCTGCACGAGCGCTGCCGGTCCCTCGGCGTCCGCCTCCACTTCCGCACGGAGGCCCCGCCCGCCGCCGAACTCGCCGGAACCCACGACCTGGTGATCGCCGCCGACGGCGTGCACAGCGCCACCCGCGAGGCCCACGCCGACGTCTTCCGCCCGCACCTCACCACCCACCGCAACCGCTACATCTGGCTCGCCGCCGACTTCGCGCTCGACGCCTTCCGCTTCGAGATCGCCGAGACCGAACACGGCGTGATGCAGCTCCACGGCTACCCCTTCTCCTCCCACGCCTCCACGGTCATCGTCGAGATGCGCGAGGAGGTCTGGCGGGCCGCCGGACTCGACCGGTGCGACGCCGCCGAGTCCACCGAACGCTGCGCCAAGACCTTCGCCGAAGCCCTCGACGGCCGGCCCCTGCGCTCCAACAAATCCTCGTGGCTCACCTTCGCCACCGTCGTCAACGAGCGGTGGTCGCACGGCAACACCGTCCTCATCGGCGACGCCGCCCACACCGCGCACTTCTCCATCGGCTCCGGCACCAAACTCGCCGTCGAGGACGCCCTCGCACTGGCCGCCTGCGTCGAGGAACAGCCGGACCTGCCGACGGCACTCTCCGCGTACGAGACGGAGCGCCGCCCGGTCGTGGCATCGACCCAGCGCGCCGCCGCGGCCAGCCTGCGCTGGTTCGAGGAGCTCGACACGTACGTGGACCAGCCGCCCCGCAGGTTCGCCTTCAACCTCCTCACCCGCAGCCGCCGCGTCACCCACGACAACCTCCGGCTGCGCGACCCCGCCTTCACCGGCGCCGTCGAGGAGGAGTTCGGCTGCCCGCCCGGCACCCCGCCGATGTTCACCCCGCTGCGGCTGCGCGGCCTCGAACTGCGCAACCGGGTCGTCGTCTCACCCATGGACATGTACTCCGCAACCGACGGCCTCCCCGGCGACTTCCACCTGGTCCACCTGGGCGCACGCGCCCTGGGCGGCGCCGGACTCACCATGACCGAAATGGTCTGCGTGAGCCCCGAAGGCCGCATCACACCGGGCTGCGCCGGCCTCTACACCGACGAACAGGCCGCCGCCTGGACCCGGACCGTGGACTTTGTGCACGAGAACGCCCCCGGCGCCGCGATAGGCGTCCAGCTCGGCCACTCCGGCCGCAAGGGCTCCACGAAACTCATGTGGGAGGGCATCGACCAGCCCCTGGACGAGGGCAACTGGCCGCTCTCCGCCGCCTCCCCGATCCCGTACGCACCAGGCGTCAGCCAGATCCCGCAGGCCCTGGACCGGGCCGGACTCGACGCGATCCGCGAGCAGTTCACCGCAGCCGCGCGCCGCGCCGCGCACTGCGGATTCGACCTGCTCGAACTCCACTGCGCACACGGCTACCTGCTCTCCGGCTTCCTCTCCCCGCTCACCAACCACCGCACCGACGCGTACGGCGGCCCGCTGGAGAACCGGCTCCGCTTCCCCCTCGAAGTCTTCGACGCGGTCCGCGCCGACTGGCCCGCCGACCGGCCCATGACCGTCCGGATCTCCGCCACAGACTGGGCCGACGGCGGTACGAGCCCCGGGGACGCCCTCGGTATCGCGCGCGCCTTCGCCGAGCACGGCGCCGATGCCATCGACGTCTCCACCGGGCAGGTCGTTCCGGACGAACGCCCCGAGTACGGCCGCTCCTACCAGACCCCGTACGCCGACCGAATCCGCAACACCCTCGGCATCCCCGTCATCGCGGTCGGCGCCATCTCCTCCTGGGACGACGTCAACTCACTGCTCCTGGCAGGCCGCGCCGACCTCTGCGCCCTGGCCCGCCCCCACCTGTACGACCCGCACTGGACCCTCCACGCGGCGGCCGAGCAGGGCTACCAGGGACCGGGCGCGTCCTGGCCCCTGCCGTACCGCGCGGGCAGCCGCACCCCGCCCGCAGGCCGCACCGACGCGCCGAAACCACGGCTCACGCTGAACTGAGCGCCAGACACTCGTGGCAGCGGCAGGGGGTGGGGTGGGGGATGCCGGGCCACCGGGCGAGGCGCTCCTCGGCGGCCTGCTGTTCGAACCGGGCGGCGCGCGCCTCGGCGCTCTCCCGGCTGTCCCAGCCCCCGCGCACGCCCTCCTCCGCTTCACGCCGGAGCACTGCGGGGCTGTGGACCAACGTGGCCCGGAAGTTGTGCAGATGGCGCGTGGCCAGGTCCAGCGTGATGTACGTGCCGGTGTGGCGCCCCCGCCCGACGGTCGTCAGCACGTCCGCGACAGCGGGGCGGTGCCCGATGACGTACACCTTCGTGCCGCCCCGGTAGGACTTCGTCCCCGGCCGCAGATCCTGGCCCCCCTTCCCGTACCGCCGCCACCGCACCACGTTCGCCGCGATCAGCCACTGCGGCTCCAGTTCCTGTGCCGGTGTCTCCCCCTCGCTCATGCCCGGCCCACCGCACTGACCAGCAGCCGGTCCGAGACGGTCTCGTAGCCGATGCGCCGGTACACACCGTTGCTCGTCGGGTTCGCGAGGTCCGTGAACAGCAGCACCTCCTGGGCGCCCGCCTCGCGTGCCGCCCGGCTGATCTCCGCCGTCACCGCCGCCGCGTAGCCCCGGCCCCGGTACTCCGACGGGGTGTAGACCGTCGTCACCCGCACCGCGCCCGCGATGTTCCGCGAGACGCCCGCCATCGACACCGGGACACCCGCGTCCTCCCAGAGCGTGAGCGTCAGCCCGCCGTACGTCGTCCGGTCGTCGACGAGCCGCTCGACATGCGTGCCGGGCTGGCCGACCTGCTCGGCGAACGTGGCATGCCAGTCCAGCAGCAGGTCCCGGTCGGCGGCCGTGGCCGTCCGTGGCCGGCCCGCAGGGGCGGGGGAAGGCGGGACGAGTGTCCCGAGCCGGTAGAGCCGCTGCTTCTCCTCGACCCGGTGTCCCGGCCAGTGGGCGACCAGCGCCTCGGCGGTCACGCGGTCCGCGTTGATACGGGGCAGAGGGAGGGCGAGAGTGAGCGGAGTGACCGCCTCCGGGACGACCGCGCCCAGCAACGGCGGATACGGCGGGGTGTGCACCAGCGTCCCCGCGACCTCACCGTCGGCCCCGCGCCACCAGCCGAGCACCGGATCGCCCCCGCCGTACGCGTGCCGGCCGTCGCGCCGTAGCGACGCGGTGACGGTCAGCACCAGGGTGTTCTCCGCGGGGCGGGCGGCGAGCCACGCACCCGCCGTTTCCAGAAAAACGTCGACATCATCCGTGAAAGTCCAGGCCATGCCTCATCCTGCCGGTTCCGCGGACCGGCAGTCACTCCAATTCCAGCTGCCGTTCACGGTCGTACGAAGCGCTCCCCGGCGTCACGCAGTATCCCGTGCAACAGCCCGAACACCTCCGCCGAGCGGCCCCCGGGCCACTCCTTCGGCAGCAGCTCATCGGGCAGACCCGGGTCCGCGTACGGCAGCCGCCGCCAGGAGTCCAGGGCCGGCAGGTAGTCCCGGTACGCCTCCTCCGGGTCGGGCACACTGCCGGGGGCTCGCGCTTCCCACGACTTCAGCACCGGCTCCTGCTGCTCCAGGAAGTCCAGATGGAGACGGGCGATGCCGTCCAGGTCCCACCAGCGCGCCACCGACTCCTTCGTCGCCGCGAAACCGAGGTGTTCCCCGCGGAACAGCTCCACATACGGGGCGAGTTCGAGCCGTTCCAGGGTGTGCCGGGTCTCCTCGTACAGCCCGGCGGGCGCGATCCACACCCCCGGTGCGGCGGTGCCGAAACCGAGACGGGCCAGCCGGGAGCGCAGCAGATGCCGCTTGTGACGCTCGGCCTCCGGTACGGAGAAGACGGCCAGCACCCAGCCGTCGGCGGTCCGGGGCGCCGGATGCTGGTAGATGCGCCGGTCGCCGTCGTCCAGCAGCTGCCGGGCGTCGGCCGACAGCGCGTAACCGGCAGACCCGTCCGTCGTGCGGGCCGGGACGAGGAGTTCGCGGCGCTTGAGCCGGGAGACGGAGGAGCGTACGGAGGGCGCGTCGACACCTACGGCGCGCAGCAGACGGATCAGCTCGGCCACCGGCAGCGGTTCGTTGCCGGGGGAGCGACCGTACGCGCCGTAGAGGCTGACGATCAAGGATCGGGGAGTGTGCAGCTCGGCCACGTGATCACTCTAGAGCCCGCGTGCTGTGGGGGGCGTTGTCGCTGCGCAGGCGGAAGCGCTGGAGCTTGCCGGTCGCGGTTCTGGGAAGCTCGGTCAGGAACTCGACGACGCGCGGGCATTTGTGCGGAGCCAGCTCGCTCTTCATGTATCTGCGCAGGGAGTCGGCGGACTGGTCGGAGCCCTCGCGCAGCACCACGTACGCCACCACGATCTGCCCGCGCAGCGCGTCCGTCCGGCCCACCACGGCGGCCTCCGCCACCTCCGGATGGCGCAGCAGGGCGTCCTCCACCTCGGGGCCCGCGATGTTGTAGCCGGAGGAGATGATCATGTCGTCGGCGCGGGCGACATAGCGGAAGTAGCCGTCCGGCTCGCGGACGTACGTGTCACCGGTGACATTCCAACCGTGCCGCACATACTGCGTCTGCCGTTCGTCGGCGAGGTAGCGGCAGCCGACCGGGCCGCGCACGGCCAGCAGCCCCGGTTCGCCGTCGGGCAGTTCCTCGCCCGCCGCGTCCACCACGCGCGCCTGCCAGCCGGGGACGGGTCTCCCGGTGGTGCCGGGGCGGATGGCGTCGTCGGCCGCCGAGATGAAGATGTGCAGCAGCTCGGTGGCCCCGATGCCGTTGATGATGCGCAGACCGGTCCTGTCGTACCAGGACTGCCAGGTCGCCGCGGGCAGGTTCTCCCCGGCCGAGACGCAGCGGCGCAGCGCGGACAGGTCGTGCCCGTCGAGGTTGTCGAGCATCACGCGGTACGCGGTGGGCGCGGTGAACAGCACCGAGACCCGGTGGGCGGCGAGCGCGGGCAGCAGCTGCTTGGGGCCCGCCTGCTCCAGCAGGAGCGCCGAGGCGCCCGCGCGGAGCGGGAAGATCACCAGTCCGCCGAGGCCGAAGGTGAAACCGAGCGGCGGGCTCCCCGCGAACACGTCACCGGGCTCCGGACGCAGCACGTGGCGCGAGAACGAGTCGGCGACGGCCAGTACATCGCGGTGGAAGTGCATGCAGCCCTTGGGGCGCCCGGTGGTGCCCGAGGTGAAGGCGATCAGCGCGACATCGTCGGCCGCGGTGTCCACCGGCTCGTAGGGTCCCGGCCGGGACTCCGCCAGGCGGGTCAGATCGTCGGGCGCCTCACCCCCGTACTCCGTGATCCGCAGCCCCGGGACCCGCGCCTTCAGCAGATCCTCCACCGACCGGGCATCGCAGAGCGCATGGCTCACCCGGGCAAGTGAGCAGATGGTGGCCAGCTCCTGGGACCGTGCCTGCGCCAGTACGGTGACGGCTACCGCGCCCGCCTTCATGACCGCCAGCCAGCAGGCGGCCAGCCAGGGAGTGGTGGGGCCGCGCAGCAGCACCCGGTTGCCGGGGCGTACCCCCAGGTCGGTGGTGAGGACGTGGGCGATGCCGTCCACCCGGTCCAGCAGCTCCCCGTAGCTCCACACCGCGCCGTCGGCGCTGCGGAAGGCGGGGCGGTCCGGGCCGAAGCGGCCGACGGTGCGGTCGAGCAGCTCGTATCCGCAGTTCAGCCGGTCCGGGTAGCGCAGCTCGGGCCGGTCGAAGACCAGCTCGGGCCACTGGGCGGCCGGTGGCAGATGGTCGCGGGAAAAGGTATCGGTGTGTGCGGTGGCACCGTGCGCCGACGCGCCCGGCGAGGAACTCGGCTCCATGAAGGATCGCCCCCTTGTCGCACTTGGAGCGTATCGTTTGAGTGACGGTAGTCAACGGTTCGCGATAAGACGTGACAAGAGAGGCGCCGCCATGACGGCATTCTCGCTCGGCCCGGCCAGGACCGCCTGGTGCGCTGAGCTGTACGAGTTGTCCGTGCACCAACTGCGCCCAGTGGCCGAGAAGGGTGAACCGGGAAAGGTGAACCGCCCGTTGGTCGCCGCGCTCGGCGAGCTGGGTCTCCTCGACCGGCTCCTCGATTCCGGCGCGCTCGACCTCTGCCTGCTGCGCGAATCCCTCGCCCGCGGCTGTACGGAGGCCGAGACCGCCCTCGCCCTCCAGGGCCTCGGCACGTACCCGGTCGTCCAGGCCGGCACGACCGCGCAGCGCGAGCGCTGGCTCCCCGAAGTGCGTGCAGGACGCGCCGTGGCCGCGTTCGCGCTGAGCGAGCCCGGCGCGGGCTCCGACGCCGCCGCCCTCTCCCTCGCCGCCCGGCGGACCCCGGAGGGCTGGCGGCTGACCGGCGAGAAATGCTGGATCTCCAACGCGCCCGAGGCCGACTTCTACACCGTGTTCGCCCGTACGACCGAGGGCGCCGGAGCACGCGGCGTCACCGCGTTCCTGGTCCCCGCTGACCGCCCGGGGCTCACCGGCACGGCGCTCGACATGCTCTCCCCGCACCCCATCGGGTCGCTGGCCTTCGACGCCGTGCCCGTCACCGCCGACGACGTCCTGGGCGAGCCCGACCGGGGCTTCCGGGTCGCCATGAACACCCTCAACCTGTTCCGGCCGAGCGTCGGCGCCTTCGCGGTCGGCATGGCGCGCGCCGCACTCGACGCCACCCTCGGACACACCGCCGGGCGCACTGCGTTCGGCGGACCGCTGAAGGACCTCCAGGCCGTCTCGCACCAGGTCGCCGAGATGGCGACCCGCACCGAGGCGGCCCGGCTCCTGGTGTACGCGGCAGCCGCCGCGTACGACGCGGGGGAGAGCGGCGTCCCCGGGCGCGCCGCCATGGCCAAGCTGTTCGCCACCGAGACCGCGCAGTACGTCGTCGACACGGCCGTCCAACTGCACGGAGCCCGCGCCCTACGCCGCGGCCACCTGCTCGAACACCTCTACCGGGAGGTCCGCGCGCCCCGGATCTACGAGGGCGCGAGCGAGGTGCAGCGCACGATCATCGCCAAAGAGCTGTACGCGACCCAGGAGCCGCCCGCATGAACCCGGTCACCCGCATCAACCCCGCCGAACTCTCCCCGCCCCCCGGCTTCTCGCACGCCGTCACCGTCACCGGCGGCCGGCTGGTCTTCCTCGCGGGCCAGACCGCGCTGGACGGCGAGGGAAAGGTCGTCGGGACCACGCTCCCCGAGCAGTTCGAACAGGCACTCACCAACCTCCTCACCGCCCTGCGCGCGGCGGGCGGCACCCCCGCCGGACTGGCCAGGGTCACCGTCTACGCCACGGACGTCGCCGACTACCGCGTGCACGCGCCCGAACTGGGCCGCATCTGGCGGCGGCTGGCGGGCCGCGACTATCCGGCGATGGCGGTGATCGGCGCCGCCCGTCTCTGGGACGAACAGGCGCTGGTCGAACTGGACGGGGTGGCGGCGCTGGACTGACGTATACGAGTAGCGGGGGGCGGAATCCGGGGAGAGGCTGGAGGGGTCCGTACGGCAGTGCGGAGCACGTAACCCCCGAGCCGCCCCCAGGAGCCCCGCGGTGACCAGCGAACCGCCCCCGCCCCCTGCGACCAGGTCGTACGACGGTGAAGGCATCACCGTCTCCTACGACGTCCACCGCTGTCTGCACGCGGCCGAATGCGTACGGGGGCTGCCTTCCGTTTTCGAGGTGGGGCGCAAGCCGTGGATCGTGCCCATGAACGCTTCCGCCGACGAGGTCGCCGAGGTCATCCACCGCTGCCCCAGCGGCGCCCTCCAGTACCGCCGCACCGACGGCCTCGCGGACGAGGTGCCCGATGTGCCGACGCGGGTGTCCCTCCACTCCGACGGTGTGATCCATCTGCGCGGCGACCTCGAAGTGGAAACCCCGCAAGGCCCCCGCCGCGAGACCCGGGTGATGCTGTGCGGCTGCGGGAAGACGGGCAACACGCCGTACTGCGACCACAGCGGGGACTGCGCCCGGCACATCTGACCGGAACCGCACCGAGCGCGGCGCGGCGTACGGGTGAACAGGGCTGGGCGATATATCTGTAATCAGTGCCCTTTGCCCCGGAAACCGCCCAGGACTCCGCTTCATGACCGCGCTCATCGTCTGCCACTTCGTGCTGGCGGCCTGCGCGGGCCCGCTGGTGCGCAGACTCGGCAGACGGGCCTTCCTCGTGCTCGCGCTGCCCCCGGCGGCCGCCACGGTCTGGGCGGCGGTCCGGTGGGACGGAGCGGCCGACGGGCGGTCGGTCACCTCGTCGTGGCAGTGGATTCCGGCCTACGACGTCTCGGTCGACCTGCGTCTGGACGCGCTCGCCGAACTGATGGTGCTGCTCGCGGCCGGTATCGGCACGCTGGTGCTGCTCTACTGCGCGTCGTACTTCACCGACGACGCCCCCGGCCTGGCCGGTTTCGCCGGGAACCTGCTCGCCTTCGCGGGCGCCATGCTCGCCCTCGTCCTCGCCGACGACCTGATCACGCTCTATGTGTTCTGGGAACTGACCACGGTCTTCTCCTTCCTCCTGATCGGATACGGCAGCGAGCACAAGCACAACCGCCGCTCGGCGCTCCAGGCCCTGACCGTGACCACGTCCGGCGGCCTCGCGATGCTCGTCGGCTTCCTGATCATCGGTCAGGCGGCGGGAACCTACCGGATCTCCACGATCGTCGCCGACCCGCCCGAACCGACGCTCGCCGTCTCGGTCGCCGTGGTCCTCGTGCTGTGCGGCGCCCTGTCCAAGTCCGCGATCTGGCCGTTCTCCCTGTGGCTGCCGAACGCGATGGCCGCGCCCACCCCGGTCAGCGCCTATCTGCACGCCGCCGCGATGGTCAAGGCCGGGGTCTATCTGGTGGCGCGGCTCGCCCCCGCCTTCGCCGACGTCCCGGTCTGGCGGCCCGTCGTGCTCGTGCTCGGGGCCGCGACCATGCTGCTGGGCGGCTGGCGCGCACTGCGCCTGAACGACCTGAAGCTCGTCCTCGCCTACGGAACCGTCAGCCAGCTCGGGTTCCTCACCGTGCTCGCCGGAGCCGGCAACCGCGACGCGGCACTCGCCGCCGCCGTCATGATCCTGGGACACGCCCTGTTCAAGGCCCCGCTGTTCCTCGTGACCGGCATCGTCGACCACGCCGCGGGCACCCGCGATCTGCGAAGACTCTCCGGCGTCGGCCGGGCACTGCCCCACGTCTGCGCCGTCGCCGTGCTCGCCGCCGCCTCCATGGCCGCGCTTCCTCCGCTGCTGGGCTTCGCCGCCAAGGAGGCGGCCTTCGAAGCCCTGCTGCACGGCGACACCACGGACCGGTGGACGCTGGCCGCCACGGTCGTGGGGTCGGCGCTGACCACCGCGTACACCGTACGGTTCGTCTGGGGGGCCTTCGCCCGTAAACCCGGCGTCGCCGACACCCCCGTACACCGTGTCGGCGCCGCCTTCCTCGCGCCGCCCGCGCTCCTCGCGGTCTGCGGGCTCGTGCTGGGCCCCGGCGTCGGCTGGACCGACCGGCTCTTCGCCGCGTACGCGGACACCTTCCCCGCCCCCGCACACCCCTACCACCTCGCCCTCTGGCACGGCTTCGGCACCGCGCTGCTCCTGTCGGCGCTCGCCTGGGCGGGCGGCGCCCTGCTCTTCGCGCGGCGCTCCACCGTCACCCGGCTCTCCCGGCGGATCGCGTGGCCCACAGCGGACAGCGTCTTCGGCCACCTCCTCCTCGGCCTGGAACGCCTCGCCCTCCAGGTCACCGGGTTCGTCCAGCGCGGTTCGCTCTCCGTCTACCTGGCCACCACCCTGGCGGTGGTGCTGACCGCACAACTGGCCGTGCTCGCCACCGACCGGCCCTGGCGCGGCGCGGCGGCGCCGCGGCTGTGGGACGTTCCGCTCCAGGGCGCCGTCGCGGTGCTGACCTGCCTGGCCGCGCTGTTCTGCCTGACGGTGAGCCGCCGGATGAAGGCCGTGGTCCTGGCCGGACTGACCGGTTACGGGGCAGCCCTGCTGTTCGTCGTCCAGGGAGCCCCGGATCTGGCGCTCACCCAGTTCTGCGTCGAGACCGTGTCGATGGTCGTGTTCGTACTCGTACTGCGCAGGATGCCGGTGCGCTTCGAGGAGTCGGTCAGCAGCTGGCGGCGCGCCGTACGCATTCCGCTGGCGCTCGCCGCGGCGGCGACCGTCGGCGTCGTCGTATGGGTCGCGGCGGCGGCACGCACCGCGGAACCCGCGGGCGCCGCGATGGTCGAGGAGACCGCCCACCACGGGCTCAAGGACGTCGTCGCCACCATCCTGGTCGATCTGCGGGCCTGGGACACGATGGGGGAGTCCGCGGTCCTCGCCGCCGCGGCGATCGGGGTGACCAGCCTCATCTACCGGCACCGCCGCAGCGAGGCACCGACGGCGCCGCCGGATCCGGAGGGCCGCACGGCCTGGTCGCTGTCCGCCTCCCGGCTCACCGGGCTCCCGCAGGGCGACGAAGCGGCCCCCGAACGGAGCTGGCTGGCCGCCGGCTCCACGCTCGCGCCCGAACACCGTTCCGTCGTCCTCGAAGTGGTGGCGCGGCTGCTCTTCCACCCCATCCTGATCCTCTCCGTGTATCTGCTGTTCTGCGCCGAGAACATGCCGGGCGGCGGATTCGTCGGCGGGCTCGTCGCCGGAGTCGCCCTCATCACCCGTTACTTGGCGGGCGGCCGGTTCGAACTCGCCGAGGCGGCGCCGCTCCAGCCCGGGCTCTTCACCGGCCTCGGCCTGTTCATCTCCACCGGGGTCGCGCTGCTCGGTCTCGCCAAGGGCACGGTCCTGCTCGCCTGGACGTACCACGGCCATCTGCCGGTGTTCGGCGACTACCACCTCGGGTCGACCGTCCTCTTCGACTTCGGCGTCTACCTGCTGGTCCTGGGAGTCGTGCTGGACATCGTGCGCGCGCTCGGCGCCAAGATCGACCGGCAGATCGAACGGGCCGCCGGTGCGCCGGCCCCGGCCGAAAGCCCGGCGGGAGGCCCCGGCCGATGACGGTCAGCGTCTCGCTCCTCGCCCCGGCCGTGGTCCTCTGCGCGGTCGGCGGCATCCTGATGCTCACCCGGCCGCTCACCCGCATCCTGCTGGGCGCCGTGATCGCGGGCAACGGCATCAACCTGCTCGTCCTGACCGCCGGCGGCTCGGCCGGCCGGGAGCCGCTGCTCTACGGCGTCCCGCTGAACGAGGTCACCGACCCGCTGCCGCAGGCCATCGCGGTCACCGCCATCGTCATCACCCTCGCCACCACCGCGTTCCTCCTGGCCATGGCCTACCGCAGCCACCAGCTGACCGGCACCGACGAGGTCCACGACGACCTGGAGGACCGGCGCATCGCGCTGCGTGCCGAAGTGATGGACCAACGGGCCCAGCTGCGCCAGGAGTTCCGCGACGGCTCCGAACCCACCCGGGCGGAGCGCGTCCGCTACCGGGAGGAGCACCGGCGCCTGCGCGAGAAGCTGCGCGCCGACCGCGCCCTGCAGGCCCGCGGCCGGGACGCGTCGGGCAACCTCTGGCACGACGTGCTGGGCGCCGACCCGGAGGACTACGCGGCCGAGAAGCGGACGGACGAGCGGGGCGACACCCCTCAAGGACCACCCGACCGAGGAGCCACCGGATGAACACGCTCGTCCCGCTGCCGGTGCTGCTGCCGCTCTGCGCCACCGGCCTCAGCCTCGCCTTCGGCACCCGCCTCAAACGCTTCCAGCGCATCATCAGCGTCACCGTGCTCAGTGCGGTGCTCGCCCTCTCGGTCGCCCTGATGATCGCGGCGGACCGTCAGGGGCCGATCTCCGTCCACCTCGGCGATTTCGCCCCGCCGCTCGGCATCACCCTGGTCGCCGACCGGCTGTCCGGGCTGATGCTCACCGTCTCCTCGGCCGTCACGCTCTGCGTGCTCGTCTACTCGCTCGGCCAGGGCATGGCCGACCGGGACGAGGAGACCCCGGTGGCGGTCTTCCACCCCGCCTACCTCATCCTCGTCGCCGGTGTCTCCTGCACGTTCCTCGCCGGGGACCTCGTCAACCTCTACGTCGGCTTCGAGATCATGCTCGTGGCCAGCTTCGTCCTCCTCACCCTGGGCGGCACCGGGCCCCGGGTCCGCGCGGGCTCCACCTACGTGATCATCTCGCTGTTCTCGTCGATGCTGTTCCTGATCGCGATTGCCACGACGTACGCCGCCACGGGCACCGCCAACTTCGCCCAGCTGGCCGGACGAATGGACGAACTCCCGCTCGGTGTGGAGACGTTGATCCACGCCATGCTGCTCATTGTCTTCGCCGTCAAGGCCGCGGTGTTCCCCCTCGCGGCCTGGCTGCCCGACTCCTACCCCACCGCGCCCGCCCCCGTCACCGCCGTCTTCGCCGGACTCCTCACCAAGGTCGGCGTCTACTGCATGCTCCGAACGGAGACCCTGCTCTTCCCCGGCAACCGGCTCGGGAACCTGCTGATGGTGGCCGCGCTCGCCTCCATGGTCATCGGCATCCTGGGCGCCGTCGCCCAGACCGACCTGAAGCGGGTGCTCTCCTTCACCCTCATCAGCCACATCGGCTACATGGTCTTCGGTATCGGTCTCGCCACCCGCGAGGCGTACGGCGGCGCGATCGTCTACGTCGCCCACCACATCACCGTGCAGACGACGCTGTTCCTCGTCGCGGGGCTCATCGAACGGCGCACCGGCACCACCGAACTCACCAGGATCGGCGGCATCGCCAAGGCCGCCCCGGTGCTCGCCGTCCTCTTCTTCGTACCCGCGATGAATCTGGCCGGCATCCCGCCGCTGTCCGGGTTCATCGGGAAACTGGGCCTGATGCGGGCCGGTGTCGCCGACGGCAGCGCCCTGTCCTGGTTCCTGGTGGCCGGTTCGGTGGGGACCAGCCTGCTGACGCTCTATGTGATGGCCAAGGTCTGGAACCTGGCGTTCTGGCGGGCCGCCCCACCCGGACAGGCAGCCGACGGCACGGTCCTGGAGTCCGACGACGACTCCGACGACGAGGACGCCGACGCGGGCCCCGACCGGATGCCGGGCACCGGTGACGAAGGCGTGCGGGAGAGGTACCACCCGGCCGGCCGCGCCGTGGCCGCCACCCTGCACGGACGGGCGGTCACCACCACGACCCGGCTGCCGGGCACGATGACGGCGGCGACCGCGGGAGCCGTCGCACTCGGTCTCGCGTTCACCGTGCTCGCCGGACCCCTCACCTCGTACACCGACCGCTCGGCAGCCGAACTCATCGCACGGACCCCCTACGTCGAGGAGGTGCTCGGCCGGTGAAGCGGACGCTCACCCTGTCCTTCCGCAATAAGGAACTCCCTCCCTTCAGCTGCGAGTTCGGCGAACGCCGACGCGTGCTCGACCTGCCGCTGATCGCCTGGCTCACCCTCATCTGGGTGCTGCTCTGGTCCACACTGACCTGGGCGAACGTCATCACCGGTGTCGTCGTCTCGGTGGCCGTGTGCCTGGCGTTCCCGCTGCCGAGGGTCGACCTCGGACTGCGGCTGCACCCCTGGGGCATCCTCTGCCTCGCCGCGTACCTGCTCTACGACATGTACACCTCGGGTGTGCGGGTCACCCGGCAGATCTTCGACGGGCAGGCCCACCAGGCAGCCGTCATCGGCGTACCGCTGCGCTGCCGCAGCGATCTGATGCTCACCGCGACCGCCGTCGCGGTGTCCAACGTGCCGGGCGGCTCCATCGTCGAGGTACGCCGGGCGACGGCCACGGTCTTCCTGCACGTGCTCGACGCGGACAGCCCAACCGCACTCGACGCGGCGCGGCGCTCCGTCTGGCGCATGGAGGAGCTGACGGTACGGGCCTTCGGCACCCGCGACGAGATCGCCCGCGTCGGCGAACCACCCCCCGGGACAACACGGTCCGGCCTGGGGAAGGGAACCGTATGAGCGTCCCCGAGACCATCGACCGGGTGCTGCTGACCACCGCCGTCGTGATGATCGTCGCCGCGGGGATGCTGCTCCTGGTCCGCATCCGGCGCGGCCCCTCCATGCTCGACCGGGCCATCGCGCTGGATGTGTGTGCCGCCCTGATCATCGCGGGCCTCGGCGCCAAGTCCGCCTTCTCCAGGGACCCTTACTACTTCCCGATCATGATGGTGCTGGCCTTCCTCGGCTTCACGGGCTCGGTGGGCATCGCCCGCTTCATCGCCGTACGCGACCGGCCGGTGCGCCCCGGGACTCCACCGCCGCCCGCTCCCACCGCGACGAAGGAGGGGACCGAATGAGCCTCTGGCTCCAGATCACCGACACGACGGGCGCGGTCCTGGTCCTCCTCGGCGCGGCGATCTGTCTGCTCGGCGTCATCGGCATGCTGCGGCTTCCCGACGTCCTGTCGCGCAGCCATGCCGCGACGAAGCCGCAGACCCTCGGCATGCTGCTCGTGCTGATCGGGGTCGGGCTGAGGATCCGCAGCGGCATGGACGTGGCCACGCTCGGCCTGATCGTCTTCTTCCAGATGATGACCGGACCGGTCGCCGCCCACCTGGTGGCCCGCTCGGCCTACCGCACCGGTCAGATCGACCACGAACAGCTGCTCTTCGACGAACTGGACGAGCAACTGACCGAGGAGCGCTGACGAGCGCGGCTCCGGCAGGTGCGGTCAGTAGCCGTCCCCGGTTGCAGCGCTGCGCGCGGCGGCGGACAGCAGGGAGCCGATCGCGATCCCGATCACCAGATACAGCGTCGCCGAACCGATCTTGGCGTCCATCGGCAGGGACGTGGTGAACGGCAGCAGCACCATCACCGCCGTCGCCAGCGTGATGATCCAGGCGAAGAATGTGCCGGGCTGCGGCGTCGCCAGCATCAGCAGATGCAGCAGCCCGGTGGCGGCCAGCGCCGCCAGGGCCGCCCCCATCGCGAGCAGCCCGGTCGACGCGTCGCCCATCATGCCGTCGCCCTCGGGTGCGAAGACGGGCACGCCCAGCACGCCCCGTACCAGCAGCACCCCGACCACCGCGGTCAGCGCGGCGACGACCGCGGTCATCACACCGCCCGCCCACAGCCGGCCGGCGTCCACGCGCGGCCCGCGGGTCTCCGGGCGGTAGTAGCCGGTCTGCTGCTGCGGCTGCCCGTACCTGTCCTGTTCGTCCACGGCCGGTGTCTCCCCTTCGGTAACCGAACCCCGATCGTGGAACCCGCGACGGGGGTGCGCGAGCCGAGCCGGTCCGTACGGGTGAGGGGCCCGGGTGACCCAATGGCGAACACGGGCCCACGGGAGCGATCTCCGCGTGCCATGATGCGGACACCGCTGGACGCTGGGGGGCGTATGGGAAGCACAGGTACGGTGCTGCGCGAGTTGCGCGGCGCACAGAAGACGGCCAAGGGCGTATCGCTCTACTCGCGGTACGTGAACCGGCCCGCGGGGCGGCTGCTGGCGGCGGGGGCCCACCGGGCGGGACTCTCGCCCAACCAAGTCACCCTGATCAGCGCGGCGTTCACCTTCGCCGCGCTCCTGACGGTCGCGCTTGCCGGACCCTCGTGGGCACTCGGCGTGGCCGTCTGGGCGGGGCTCGCGGTCGGCTTCGCCTTCGACTCGGCGGACGGCCAGCTCGCCCGGCTCACCGGCAGGGGCGGCCCCGACGGCGAATGGCTGGACCATGTCGTCGACTGCGCGAAGATGATCCTGGTCCACACGGCCGTACTCATCGCCTTCTACCGCTACGGCGAACTGCCCTCCGACGGCTGGTTGTTGCTGCCGCTCGGGTTCCTGTTCGTCGCGGTGCTCACCTTCTGCGCGGGGCTGCTGCGCGAGCAGCTGGGCAAGGCGGCAGCCGCGGCCCGCCCGGCCCCGGAGGGCGGGGCCGCCCCGGTCTCCCGGGTGCGGGCCGTGGCGCTGCTCCCCGCGGACTACGGGGTGTTCTGCCTGGTGTTCCTGCTGGCCGGCGCGCCCGGCGCCTTCCTGGCCGGGTACGCCGCGCTCGCCGCCGTGCACGCCCTCTTCCTCGTGGCGTTCCTCGCCAAGTGGTTCAGGGAGCTGAAAGAGCTCCGGGCGGGCTGACCAGGACGTCCAGCGCCCGGCGTAGCTGGGTGCTGGACGTGTGCACGGTGTACGGGAAGTAGACGACCTCCACGCCGACTTCGGCGAAGTCGCGCTCCAGCCGGAGCCCCTTCTCCGTGCCCCGCCAGTCGTCTCCCTTGAAAATCACGTCGAACCGGACCTGCTGCCAGGTTTCGACCTTGTCCGGCACGGTCTCGACGAACGCGGCGTCCACGAAACGGACGCTCCGGACGATCTCCAGCCGCTCGGGCAGGGGAATCACCGGCTTGTGGCCCTTGGCGAGCGCGGCCATCTCGTCAGAGACGACCCCGGCGACCAGGTAGTCGCACTGACTGCGCGCGTGCCGCAGGATGTTCAGGTGTCCGACATGGAACAAGTCGTACACACCCGGCGCATATCCGACTCTGTGCACCATCCGCTGTCTCCCCCCGGAAATATCGGTATCGGTGTGGATCTCCAACGACCTTACTGTGAAGAACACTTGTGCAGGCCGTGAACGGATAAGCTCGACCCGGGGCTGTTCCTTGGGGGGAACAGCGGCTGTTCCGGGGGGAAGGCGACCGATCCGATGTCCGCTGCCGAAGATCACACGACGTTCGACGACCTCAGGCTGCTGGTGGTCTCGACCAACTACGCGCCGGAGCTGACGGGCATCGGTCCGTACGCCACCCAGCTCGCCGAGCACTGGGCCGCGTCCGGAGCCGCCGTCCAGGTGCTCACCGGCATGCCGCACTACCCCTCCTGGCAGCTCGACGAGCGCTACCGGGGAGTCCGGCGGGCGCGCGAGACCCGGGCCGGAGTCGTCGTCCACCGCCGTCGGCACTACATACCGCCCCGTCAGACCGCCCTGCGCAGAGCCGCTTTCGAGGTGACCGTGCTCGCCCACGGGCTCCTCGCCCCGCCGCCGGGCCGCCCCGACGCCGTGATCGCCCAGATGCCGAGCCTCGCGGGGGGTGTCATCGGCGCCCGCATCGCCCGCCGCCACCGGGTCCCGTACATCCCCGTCGTCCAGGACCTGATGGGCGCGGCGGCGGCGCAGAGCGGCATCCGGGGCGGCGGCAGGGCGGCGGCCGTCGCCGCGGCGGCCGAGCGGTACGCACTGCGTGACGCGGCCCTCGTCGGCGTCATCCACGAGAGCTTCGTCCCGGGCGTCACCGCTCTGGGCGTCGACCCGGGCCGCATCCGCATCGTGCCCAACTGGACGCACGTGGAGCCCCCTTCGGCCGACCGGTCCGCCACCCGCGCCCGGCTCGGCTGGCCCGAGGGCACCCCGGTACTGCTGCACTCGGGGAACATGGGCCTCAAGCAGGGCCTCGACGTCCTCGTCGACACGGCCAGGCTCGCACCGGACATCCGAGTCGTCCTGATGGGCGACGGGAACCAGCGCGAGACGCTCCGCGCCCTCGCGGGCCCCCTGCCCAACATCGACTTCCTGCCGCCCGCGGGGGCCGAGGAGTTCACGGACATCCTCGCCGCCGCCGACATCCTCGCGGTGACCCAGCGTGCATCCGTCCTGGACATGAGCGTGCCCTCCAAGCTCACCTCGTACTTCGTCTCCGGACGGCCCGTCGTCGCCTCCGTCGCCGACGAGGGCGGCACAGCCGACGAGGTACGCCGCTCGGGTGCCGGACTCCTCGTCGCCCCCGAAGACCCGGCCGGACTCCTCGCGGCCGTACGCAAACTCACCGAGGACGCCACCGCGGCCGAGGCCCTGGGGGCCCAGGGTCCGCGGTACGTCGCACACCACCTGGGCCGTGAGGCGGGACTCGCCCGCTTCGACGCCCTGCTCACCGAGGTCCTCGGGAACGCTCAAGGGAGACCACAGCGATGACGCATCCGATCCGCGCCCTGGAGGACCAGGACGAACCTGCTCTGCTGCGGGATCAGTTCCGCCAGCTCCTGCGCTACCGCGCGCTCCTCGCCGTCGGCGTCGTTGTCGGACTCCTCGGCGGCGGCTATCTCGCGCTCAGCGGCGCGGAGACCTACACCGCCACCGGTGTGGTCCTCGTCCGCTCCGCCACCGCCGACCCGTTCGCCACCGGCGCCTCGGCGGACAAGGGCATCAACATCGGCTCCGAACGGCAGACCGCCATCAGCGACACCGTGGGCGAACTGGCCGCCGAAGCCGTGGCCAAGGACGCCGACCCGGTCGACGCCGGGGACCTGCTGGCCGGCCTCCAGGTCACCAACCCGCCCAATACGCTGACCCTGCGCTTCGCCTACACGGGCGACACCCCCGAGCAGGCCAGGTCACGCGCGGAGGCCCTCGCCGACGCCTACCTCAAACACCGCAAACAGCGCACCGAGGGCAGTATCGAGAACATGGCGCAGGGCTACCGCGCCCAGCTGAAGCCGCTGGAGGAGAAGCGCGACCTGCTGGAGGAGCAGGTCGGCGCGAGCGAGGCCGACGACGTGAGCAGCGCACGCGCCAACCTCATCGTCTCCATCTCCGAACTCAGCCGTAAAATAAGCGAGTTGAGGGCCCTGGACACGACTCCCGGCTACCTCAACCAGAAGCCCGTCGCCCCGGACGAGCCCACCGGCGCCGGCCTGCCCATGCTGCTCGGCCTCGGTGGCGTGGTGGGCCTCGCCCTGGGGCTCCTCCTGTCCTGGGTGCGGCTCGTCTTCGACCCCTCCGTCCGCTCCACCCGTGAGCTCGTCCGCTCCCTCGGCGCTCCGCTGCTCGGCACCCTGCCCCGGGAGCGCGGCGCATCGGACAGCCTGCTCGCCATCGGGCGCGCCGGCAGCAGACTCGCCGAGGAGTACCGGGCCGTCGCCTTCCGCCTCGCTTACGACCCCGCGTTCACGGAGACCCGCCGACTGCTGGTCACCGCGCCGCGCGGAGACAGCGCCGCCGCGGCGGGCGCGGCCGCGAACCTGGCCGCCGCCTTCGCCGAGATGGGCCGCGACGTCCTCCTGGTCGAGGCCGATCTGCGTACGCCGTCGCTGGCCCGCGAGCTGGGTTCGGCGGCGCACGAGGCCAGGCCGCCCCGCTGGGTCGCCGACGACGACGGCACCTGGCCCTCGGGCAGCCGCTCCAACGTGGACGTGCCGGGTTCCGGCGCCTTCACCCTCGTCGCGGGCCGGCGCGTCGACAACGTGCCCCGCGCGCTGACCTCCGCCCCCGTCGGCCGCATCGTCGCCGAGGCCGATCGCCCCGGCACGGTCGTCATCGTGCTGGCCCCGCCCGTCCTGGCCTACGCCGACGCGGTCGCCCTCGTCGACCGGGTGGCGGGCGTCATGATCGTCTGCGACCCGCGCGAGGTGCACCGCAGCGACGTGGAGCGGATCCGCGAGGTCATCAGCGCTTCCGGCGGCTCGGTGCTCGGCGTCCTCCTCCACCCGGGCCGCGGACGCCTCGGCTCCCAGGAGCGCAAGAAGTCCCCGAGGCGACGCAGTGGCCCGCCCGCCCGGACGGACGGCCCGGACGACCCGGAGACCACGGGCGACCCCACCGAGACACTCGGCCTGCGTGCCTTCAACGCCTCCGCGGGGCGCCGGTGAAGGCTCGTACCGCGATCGTCTCCTCGGTCGCGGACCAGGGGGTCACGGCCCTCACCAACATCCTGGTGCTGGTGGCGGCGGCCCGGCTCTCCACCGTCGCCGACTTCGCGCGCTTCTCCGCCGTCTACCTCGTCTTCACCGTCCTGCTGGGCGCGTCCGGCGCGTATACCGGGCAGCCGCTGGTGCTGCGGCGCGGCGAGAGCGACGAGACCCGGGGTGCCTGCCGGTCGGCCGTCGCCTTCACCCTGCTCGCCTCCACCGCGCTCGGGGCGCTGCTCGCCGCCATCTGTCTGTTCGTCCCGGGGGAGACGGCACGCGCCCTCATGATGCTCGGGCTCGTCCTGCCGGGCGTCCTCGGCCAGGACGCCATGCGGTACGCCTTCTCCACCCTGCGCCTGCCCCACCTCGCGCTCCTCTGCGACGTACTGCGACTGGCCTGTGTGCTGGGGGCGCTCGCGGTGCAACCGTACGGGGCCGGGGCGGCGCGCCTCGTCACCGTCTGGGGGCTCTCCGCGCTCCCGGCGCTGCTGCTCTCCGCCGTGCTGCTGCACCGGCGGACCGCGGGGGCGCCCCTGCGTCTGCGTCCCCTGTTCCGGCGGGGGCACCTCGGGCAGCGGTTCGCCGTCGAGTTCGGCGTCGGCAACGCGACGAGCCAGCTCTCGGTACTGGGTCTCGGCGCTGTCGGCAACCCCCTGGTCGTCGGCGCGCTGCGCGGGGCGACGACCCTGTTCGGGCCGCTCAACGTGCTGTTCACCTCCGCCACCTCCTTCGGCCCCCCGCTGCTCGGCCGCGTCGGCGACGAGAGACGCCGGGTGCGGGCCACCGCGGGACTCGCGGCCGTCCTCGCCGCCACCGCCGCCCTCTGGGCCACCGCCCTGGCCCTGCTCCCCGACGAGGCTGGGCGTGAGCTGCTCGGCGACACCTGGCCGACGGCCGCCGCCCTCCTCCCGGCGACCGGCAGCCAGTACGCGGCGATGGCCGTGGGCACTTGCGGCCTGCTCGCCCTGCGCATGCTCGACCCGCGTACGACCCTGAGTATCCAGGTGGTCTTTTCACTTGCGGCCGTGGCGTCCATGGCGGGGGGCTACGCCCTCGGAGGCGTCCCGGGAGCCGCCTGGGGGCTGTGCCTCGGGTCGCTCTGCAAGGCCGCCGCCACCTGGATCCGGGTGGCCCGGATCCGGCGCAGGAAGCCGGCGCCCGACGAGGCCGTCACCGCCGGCGCCCTGCCCTCTGCTCCTTGAACGTGCTGATCAGCAGCAGACACAGCGCGGCGATGGCCAGCTTCCCCGCCGCCTGCAGGAGCGGGCCGCGCAGCAGGATGAAGGTGTATCCGGCGATCAGCGGCGCGGCGATGGCCAGCACACTCCCGGGGCCCGGTCCCGCCCGGGTGACGGCCAGCGCGTACCGGCGGTCGGTGCGCGCCACCGCGTAGCCGATCAGTGCGAGTCCGCCGATCACCCCGGACACGCCGAAGTCGACCCAGAACTCGGTCCACAGCGGGGCCGAGAGGTTGGTCATCCGCAGGCCCATCCACTGACCGACCCGGACCCCGGTGTCCTCCGGCTTCCCGCTCCACACCGCGCGCGGCACGAAGAACAGGGCGGAGCCAGTCAGTTGGCGGCCGTAGGCGTGTCCTCGGGTGTCGACCCACGAGATGCTGTTGGCGAACATCACCATCTGGTCGTAGTCCTTGGTCACCAGCGGCTCGAAGACCGAGGCCGACTGCGCGGGCCGCTGCCCTTCGTCGTCGTACCGGAACTTGTCGGCGTACGGGAACACCACGAGTGCCCCCACCACCCCCGTCGCCAGAACGATGCGGTAGACCGCCGCACTGCTCGGGAAGGCGGTGAACACGAAGGCCAACAGCACCGTCAGGAACCAGTAACGGGCGTTGGAGATCGGGTTGTTCACCACAAGGTTCAGCGCCACCAGCGCCACCCACACCAGCACCGTCGACGGGGCGCGCCGGGCCCGGTAGGAGGTTGCCAGACGGCGGGTGTAGAAGAGCAGCGCCAGCAGCGCCGGGACCTGGCCGAAGCCCTTGACGAACGCCGAGCCGACATTGGAGCCTTCCGAGACCACCCCGCTCGCCGCGACGGTCTCGTTGATCTCCTGCCGGCTGGAGAAGAAGACCGAGGGCCCGCCCAGCTTCAGCACGTAGAACGCGCTCGCCGCGAACGCCAGCAGCACCAGCAGTCGCAGCCGCAGCGGATGCGCCACGGCCGGTCCTCCGCCCGGGCTCCGCGTGGGGGGGCTCGTACGGCGCCGCAGCGGGCGCCGCGAGGCCAGCAGCGCCCCCAGGTCGAAGGCGGCACACCCCACCAAGACCATCGCGATGGCCGTGACCAGGTCCTGGCGCGGCCCCACCATCGGCGTCGGCGTCTGCCCGATCACCACCTGGGCGAACGGCGCCACGCCCATCGCGATGTACACGAACATCCAGAAGACGCCCTGAAGCAGCCGCCGCCGGGTGGAGAGGATCATCGTCGCCAGCCGGGCCCCCGCATAGCAGGTCAGCACCAACTGGAGCCAGTACGCGGTGTCCCGGACCTCGCTGCCGGGCTGGGCGGCGATCACCGCGGGCAGGAAGCACACCAGGCCGAGGATGAGCGGCACGGACAGGGCCCGCGACAGCATCGACCAGGCCATCGGCTGCTCGGGCGGCTTCGGGGCGCCGCCCCGCCGTGCCCACTCCGCAGACGCGACCGAGCGGGCGGCCTGCTCCTGCGCCGATGTGTGCACCGACGTCATGCGCCCCCCCGGGATCAGTGAACTGCTGAACACTCTAACGAATCAGCCCACTTGAGGAGGTGCGATGACTACTCTGTGAAGTATTGGCCGCAGTTGAGGGGAACTCTGGTGAAAATCCTGCACGTTGTCACGCTCCATACTCCGGACCATGCCTTCGGCGGGCCGACCCGGGTGGCGTTCAACCTCTCCAAGGTCCAGCGGGCGAACGGTGACGACGCACGCGTCATGGCCCTCGGTGACGGCTTCCCCGACGGTGACCTGCCCAGCCACGTGGAAGGCGTTCCCGTCCACCTCTTCCAGGCACGCCACCTGCTCCCGATGTTCGAGGTCAGTGGCATCACCTCCGCCGCGCTGCTTCGCACCGCACGCCGCATGATGCGCGGCGCCGACCTCGTACACGTCCATCTGATGCGGGACCTGGTGACCCTGCCGGCCGCGCTCCTCGCGCTCGCGACCCGTACACCCCTGGTCGTCCAGACCCACGGCATGATCGACCCCACCGAGAAGAAGGTCGCCCAGCTCACCGATGTCCTAGGGGTCCGCAAGGTGCTGCGCGAGGCCGACGCCGTCCTGCACCTCACCGAGATGGAGCGGGTCGACGTGAACGCCGTCGCAGCGCCCGTACCGCTCACCCGTACCGTACGGCTGGTCAACGGTGTCCGCCCGCAGGAGCGCAAGCCCGCCCGCGGCCCCAGCCGCCCGCCGACCGTGCTGTACCTCGCTCGCATCCAGGAGCGCAAGCGGCCCGAGGACTTCATCGCCGCGATGCCGCACGTCCTCGCCCACCACCCGGACGCCCGCTTCGTGCTGGCCGGCCCGGACACCGGCGCGCTGGCCGGCACCCTCGCCCTCGCCCGGAAGCTGGGCGTCACGGACTCCCTCGACCACGTGGGCCCGCTGGAGCACGACGCGGTCCTCGCCGCAGGGCGCGAGGCCGATGTGTATGTGTTGCCGGCGATCGAGGAGCCGTTCCCGGTCTCGGTCCTGGAGGCGATGTCGGTCGGCACCCCGGTCGTCATCACCCGCACCTGCGGGCAGGCCCCCGATGTGTCGGGGGCCGGTGCGGGCCGGGTCATCGACAGCCGGGTCGGAGAGGACGCGGCCAACGCCCGTAAGGTCGCCGACGCGATCCTGGAGCTGCTGGAGCCGGAGGCCGCCGAGCAGGCGGGCAAGGCCGCCTGGCAGCTGGTCAACGACCAGTTCACCATCGAGGCCGTCACCGCCACCCTCCGGCGGACCTACGAGGACGTGGTCCGCCGGAGCCGTCGGTGACTCAACCCGTCTTATCCTCACGGGACTTCAGCGCGATCTGCCACCGGTAGAAGCTCATCGCCAGCGCGAAGTCGAGCCCTGCCCGGCCGTCGAGGAAGCCCCGCCGGTAGACGTACATGTACGCGAACGACACCAGGGGTTTGAAGGGTGCCTTGTGGAAGAGCTGTCCCTGGCGGGACTTCACCTTCCGCACCTGCTCCTTGACGTCCGGGTGGTGCTCCAGCCAGGCCTCCCAGTCCGAGTAGCGGTTGTGCCGCTCGAACCAGGCGGTGACGGGATCGAGATCCTGGTGTTCGATCGGGTTGACCAGCGCGGCGCTCGTCGGGGCGACGGGCTGATAGTGCCCCTCCACCTCGCCGATCCCGGGGGCGTCGAGGTCACCGACCTCCGGATAGTGGCAGCGGGTCCGGTCCGTCAGGGACCGCTTGCGGATGGTGTACCCGTGCCGCAGCCGCTTCCCCGAGAACCAGTAGCCCAGCGGTATGTCGTACGCCGCCGGCTTCTCGGCGGCCGGATCGGCGAAGATCTCCCGCAGCTCCGCGAGCAGCCCGGGGCTGAGCCGCTCGTCGCCGTCGAGCACCAGGATCCAGTCCAGGTCGGTGCGGACATGGTCCAGGCACCACTGCTTCTTACGGGGATGGCCGCCGTCCCAGGTGTAGTGGACCACCTCGGCCCCGCACTCCTCGGCGATCTTCGCCGTGTCGTCCGTGCTGTGGGAGTCCACCACGACGACCGCCTCGAAGTGGCCGAGTACCGATTTCACCGCCTCGGCGATGTTGAGGCCCTCGTTCTTCGTGGGGATCGCGACCGCGATCGGCAGCTTGCTCAACTGTTGTCTCCTTCGGGCAGCCAGGCGTAGCAGCCTGTGGAGGTGAAGGTGCGCGCCGTGCGGGGGATGGTGATCCGCGTCGACTTCCCGGTGTCGGACGAGCCCGAGTCCAGCGCCTTGCCCGACCCGTCCTCGATCTGCCAGGTGCAGTCCTTGGTGGGGGCGGCCGAGCGGTAACTGCCCGCCCGGAGCTTCTTGCCCGTGTGGGTGCCGTCGGCGTAACCGAGCGTGGCCTCGTCCACCAACTCCTGGTACTGCGTGCACAGATGGGCCACGGCGTCCGGCGCGTCCGGGATCTCGCCGGTCACGATCGCCCCGACGGCCGTGTCGCGGTCGACCTTGACCAGGTAGCGGAGCTTGTCGCAGGTCTCCTGCCCGGTCTGGAGCACCGCGGCCGGGTCCATGCCCTCGGGCACCCGGTCGACCAGGAACTCCTTCTGCTTCTTCGTGAAGGAACCGGTGGCCGGGGTGATCCGGTCGGCGGGCACCTTGGGCGGTTCGCTGGTCGCGGGGGCGTCCGGACCGGTTCCTTCGTTGTCGGTGGCGTTGGTATCGGCACCCGCAGAGGGGCCGGCCGAGGGTCCGGCGACGGCGGGCCCGGAGGCCGCGGGGCCAGTGGCACCCGCGGCCTTCGGACCGTTCCCTTCGGCGGACGAGCCGCAGGCGGCCAGCGCCGCCGTCAGTACGACGACGGCGGCGCCGGCCAGGAACGGATGCTTCATCAGCCCGTCCTCAGGGCGTAGTGCGCGCTGACCTGCGAAGCGCTCAGCGCGGTCGGGTAGACGGCGGTCTCGTCGAGCTGCCCGGCGAAGAACTGGCTGGTCGGGCGGTTGGGCCAGCTGGCCAGGTTGTCCCCGCCCACCCGCCAGTAACCCGGGTAGTTCTCGTTGCCGGTGAACAGCCAGTTCGACGCACGCAGCTGGCCGTCCACGTACAGCGCCATGCCGCCCGTGCCCTGGGTGGCGACGACATGGTGCCAGTTGCCGTCGTTGTAGGACCCGAGCGAGGTGACCGTCCTGGTTCCGCCGCTGTAGACGCCGAACACCAGCCGCCCGTCGTTGCGCATGTACACGTGCTTGTCGTACGAGGAACTGTTCTGCATGACCCGGTTGCCGAAGCCGATGATCTTCCCGCCCCGGGTGGTGGTGGTCTTGATCCAGGTCTCCACCGAGAACCGGGCGGGCGCCGGGCGCGCCTTGTTGCTGTACGCGTAGTCGGCGGTCCCGTCGAAACCGATCGCGGTCGAATCGCCCGCGACGGCGGCCGGGGTCTGCCGGTAGGCGGGCCCGTTGCGCAGGAAGCCGTTGTCCAGACCGGCGCCGGTGTCCGCGGCGAGGGTCGACGCACCCTCGTCGTAACGCCAGTACAGCGAGGCCCCGTCGCTGAGGACCCGCGCCGGATACGCCTCGTCCGTCGCCGCCACGGTCGCGGACTGGGCGGGGGACTTGGCACTCGTGTTGATGCCGTCGCTCGCGGTGATCCGGTACGAGTGGGTCTCGCCCGGGGCCACGTCGGTGTCCGTCCACCGCAGCTGCGGCCGGTCCCAGAAGACGGAGTAACCCGTCGTGGTGTGTACGGGAGTGGTCGCCCCGTCCTTGTAGATCCGGTAGGTCAGTTCACCGTCGTCGGTGTCGAAGCTGGTCTGCCAGTTGACGTCGATCTGCCCCGCCTTGACGGTGGAGAGACTGACGTTGGGCACCCAGGGCGCGCCGGTGTCCGGACCGTCGGCGAAGCGGGTCAGGCCCTGCTGGGCAACGCCGTTGACCGTGGTGAACTCACCGCCGACCCAGAGGTAGTGGCGGCCACCGCTGTCCGTCTGGGACATCACGCGGGGGCCGACCGGCTCACCTATGCCGTCGTTGGTGTCCGGGAACCAGGGCAGCAGCTTCGGATCGTCGACGGACTGGGCCAGCAGATGCTTGCGCGGCTGGTCGGGGAACGCGCCCATGCTGGAGCAGTCATGGGCGTGGCTGCCGCTGTAGAGCACACCGGAGTGGACCAGTACGGACTGGGTGGCACCCAGGCAGGTGTCACGCCAGCGCTGCTGGAAGTCGTCCAGGTCGACGGCGATGCGACCGTCGAAGACACCGCCTCCGGTGCCCTCGTTGGCGGTGTAGAAGCCGGTGGCGTCGGTGGTCAGGTCCTGCACGGTGGAGGTGTTCGGAATGAAGCCGGGGTAGCTCTTGGTGAGCGCCCCCGTGGTGGCGTCGACGACCGCCAGTGCGTGCGATGTGGTGCCGTTTACGGTGAAGAAGTCACCGCCGAGCAGGACGTGCTGCCCGTCCGGTGTCACGTCGACGGCCCGCGCCACCTCGTCCGCGTTGGCCGTCCACGGCAGCAGGTCGGCGCCCGCGGTGGTGACCGCCGCGAACTTGTTCCGGGTCTGCCCGTCCACGCTGTTGAAGTCACCGCCCAGATAGACGGTGTCGGTGGTGACGGCCAGGGCCCGTACGGTCGCCGAGACGCCGATCTTGAAGTCCTCGCGCGGGGTGCAGGTCGCTGTGTCGATCGCCGCGATGTTGCTCACCCCGACGCCGTTCACCGCCCCGAACTGACCGCCCGCGTACAGGGTGTTGCCGTCGGGGGACAGCGTCAGCGCCCGCACGGTGGCCGTCCCCGAGGACAGCGTGAACGACAGGTCGCACCCCGTCGGTGCTCCCGTGCCCGCGTCGAACGCGGCGAAGTTCACCGCGGGCTGCTCGCCCGTGCCGGGTGCGGCGTCCGGCGGCCGGACGGTGGAGAAGGTGCCTCCCGCGTACACGACCCCGTCGGTCGCGGCCATCGACCAGACGATTCCGTTGGTCTGCCAGGTGGTGAGATCGTCCGCGGTGATCGACACCGGCGGGGTCAGCGCGGCTGCCGGTGAGGCTCCTGCCGCGGTGGCGGTCAGGGCTCCGGTGAGCAGGCAGAGCGCGGCGGATGCGGCTCGCACCCGGCCGCGAGGCCCCCCGGATCTCTGCCCCGTACTTCCGTTCATCATTCAGCTCCGAAGGTGAGAACGAGCTGCGGCCGGTAGGCCGCGGATGATGCCTCGCTCGACCAGATGCGCAGACTGTCCGTCCCGCTGCTGGTCAGGGCGAGTGAGTAGGCGGAGCCCAGCGCTCCGCCCAGTGCGGACGCGTTCAGGTCCACCGAGTAGTCGGTGGAGGCCGAGGCCGCGTCCGTGATGGTCCCCAGCACGGACGCGGAGAGCGCCGGCCGGGTGTTGTAGGTGACCGCCGACTCGGTCCAGGCACCGGTGACCGGTCCCAGGGTGTGGCTGTCGGTGGAGCCCGCCGTCGCGTCCGAGGAGGTACGGAAGTCGAGGCGGGCGCTCCTGAGCACCTGCCCGGGCGGTGCCGCGGGCAGGGTGTAGCGCAGATAGCCCAGATACGGCGTACTGCCGCGTGAGGCGAGCTGGGCGTCGTTGTACGTGGTGTTCGCCGCCACGCCGTTGACGTACGCGTCCTCGTTCGGCGTGAGGGTGACCGTGGAGCCGGTGGGCGGGGGAGTGCTGTCCGCCAGATCGTGGTGGGCGGCCACCTGGGCGGCGGTCAGTGCCGTCGGGTAGATGGCGGTCTCGTCGACCTGACCGGCGAGATAGGTGCTCGCGGGCCGGTTCGGCCAGGCGCTGTTCATGGTGTCGCCGCCGACCCGCCAGTAGCCGTTGTACGAGCGGTTCCCGGTCGCCGGGTTGGTGCCGACGGCCACCCCGTCCACGTACAGCACCATGCCGGCGGGGCCCTGGGTGGCGACGACGTGGTGCCAGTCGCCGTCGTTGTACGCGGCCCCCGTGGTGATGGTGGGCCGGGTGGCGCTGCTCCCGGTCTGGACGCCGAAGGCGAGGCGTCCGTTGCTCGTCAGATAGACGAGCTTGTCGGCGATGCTGCTGGCGTGGCCCGGGAGGGTTCCCACGCGGTTGCCGTACCCGACGAGCAGACCGCCGCTCGTCGAGCTGGTGCGGAACCACGTCTCGATCGAGTAGGGCGTGGGTGAGGTGTAGCGGTGCATCCGGTCGCTGTACACGTACTCGTCGCTCCCGTTGAGCGAGAGTGCTGTGGAGCCCGCTACGGCTGATGGGGTGGAGCGGTACGTGGGTGTGTTCCCGTACACCCCTCCGTTGTCGGCGGCCGAGGCATCGGCGGCGAACGCCCCGCCCGCCTCGTCATAGCGCCAGTACAGCCCGGCGCCGTCCGCGAGCACCCGTTCCTGGTACGGGGAGGCGGAGGAGGCGGCCGTCACGGACGCGGCGGCGGACAGCCCGCTGGTGTTGGTGCCGTCGCTCGCCGTGATCCGGTAGCTGTACGTCTGTCCGGCCACCACATTCGTATCGGTGAACGTCAGCTGCGGCCGGCTGTAGAAGAGCGAGGAGCCGGTCGTGGTGTGCACAGGCGTGGTGGAGCCGTTGCGGTAGACCCGGTAGGTCAGCAGGCTGTCGTCCAGATCGTGGCTGGAACGCCAGCTGACCTTGACCTGACCTGCCCGGGGCGCGGACACACTGACCGCGGGTGCGGCGGGCGCCCCCGTGTCGGGGCTGTTGGCGAACCGGGTCAGGGCCTGCTGGGCCACCCCGTTGACCGTGGTGAACTCGCCGCCCACCCAGAGGAAGTCGCGGCCGTCGCGGGTTGCGACGGTCAGGGCCCTGGGGCCGACGGGCTCGCCGATGCCGTCGTTGGTGTCCGGGAGCCAGCCGAGCAGCGCCGGGTCGTCGACGGACTGCGCGGTGAGGTGTTTGCGGGTCTGGTTGGGGAAGCCGCCCATGGTCGAGCAGTCATGGACGTGACTGGCCGCGTACAGGACACCCTTGTAGACCCGCAGCGCCTGGGTCGCACCCTGGCAGGTGTCACGCCAGCGCTGGCCGAAGGAGTCGAGCTCCATGGCCAGCCGTCCGTCGAAGGACGCGCCGCCCCGGCCCTCGCCCGCCGCGTACCAGCCCTCGGATGCCGAGTCGGTGACGATGTCCTTGATGACGGCGGTCGACGGGATGAAGCCGCCGGAGTAGGCGCGGGTCAGTGCGCCGGTGGAGGCGCTCGTCACCGCGAGGGCGTGCGAGTCGGCGCCGCCGACGGTGAAGAAGTCCCCGCCGATCAGCGCGCTCTGCCCGTCAGGGGTCGCTTTCAGCGCCCGGCCCGGGGCGTCCGCGTCGGGGTTCCACCCGGTGAGGGCCCCGGCGGCCGTGACCGCGCCGAAGAAGCGCCGGGTCTGGCCGTTGACGGACTGGAAGTCGCCGCCCGCGTAGACGGTGCCGTTCGGGGCGACGTCGAGCGCCCGCACGGTCGCGCTGAAGTCGGCCGAGAACCCCGGACGGGTCCGGCAGGTCGCCGTGTCGATGGCGACCAGGCCGTTGGCGCTCGCACCGTTGACCGCGCTGAAGTAACCGCCCGCGTACAGCGTGGACTTGTCGGGCGACACCGCGAGCGCGCGCACGGTCGCCGTACCGCTGCTGCGGGTGAACGAGAGCGAACAGCCGGTCGGCGCACCGGTGGCCGCGTTGAACGCCGCGAAGTTCACGGCGGGCGTCGTGCTGCTCCCGGCGGGGGCACCGGCCGGGCGGACGTTGGAGAAGGTGCCGCCCGCGTAGACGACCCCGTTCGCCTCGGCCAGCGCCCAGACGATGCCGTTGGTCTGGTAGGTGGACAGGTGGTCGGCGGTGAAGCCGACCGGTGGTGTCAGCGCCGCGGCCGGGGGCGCGACGGCCCCGGCCGCGGACAGCGCACCGGCGGCGAGAGCGAGCACCGCGGCGAGAGCACCGCAGCGGTTGCGCCCGAGGCGCCCGGGCCCTCTCATCGGTGCACCCGGGCGACGGCTCCGCTGAGCTGGTCGTCCAGCCGGCGGATGTCCGCGTCGACCATGATCCTGGCCAGCTCGTGCGACTTCACGGCGGGCTTCCAGCCGAGCAGTTCCTCGGCCTTGGACGCGTCCCCGATCAGCGCGTCGACCTCGCTGGGACGCTCGTACTTCGGGTCGTAGCGCACATGCTCACGCCAGTCGAGCCCGGCGTGCTCGAAGGCGCACTCCAGGAACTCCCGGACGCTGACACCCTCACCGGTGGCGACCACGTAGTCGTCCGGGCTGTCGCACTGGAGCATCCGCCACATCGCGTCCACGTACTCGGGGGCGTACCCCCAGTCCCGTACGGCGTCGAGATTGCCGAGGTGCAGGCGGTCCTGGAGCCCGGCCTTGATCCGGGCCACCCCCCGGGTGATCTTCCGGGTCACGAACGTCTCGCCGCGTCGCGGGGACTCGTGGTTGAACAGGATGCCGTTGACCGCGAACATCCCGTACGCCTCGCGGTAGTTGACCGTCGCCCAGTACGCGTACACCTTGGCGACGCTGTACGGGCTGCGCGGGTGGAACGGCGTCCGCTCGTTCTGCGGCGGCGGGTTGGCGCCGAACATCTCCGACGAGGACGCCTGGTAGACCCGGGCGTCGATGCCGCTGGCACGCACGGCCTCCAGGAGCCGGATGGCGCCGAGCCCCGTGACGTCACCGGTGTACAGAGGTGCGTCGAAGGAGACTCTGACGTGCGACTGCGCCCCGAGGTTGTAGACCTCGTCGGGCTGTATGTCGCGCAGCAGGTTCACCAGCGCGACGCCGTCGGACAGATCGGCGTGATGGAGCACGAAGGAGCGGCCGGCCTCCTCCGGGCCCTGGTAGATGTGGTCGATCCGCTCGGTGTTGAAGCTCGACGAGCGGCGTATCAGTCCATGGACCGTGTACCCCTTCTCGAGCAGCAGCTCCGACAGATACGAACCGTCCTGGCCGGTAACGCCGGTGATCAGCGCGGTCTTCGCCATTGGTTCCCCCCTTCTGGTCGCCTGAGAGGCGGTCGTTCCGAAATTTCAGAGTTTGAGTGTTCTGCGACAAAAGCTCACTGACGTGCATGGCTCCTGGCAGAATCCGAGCCATGACGACTGATCTCCCCGGCCCTCCCCAGGAATCCGTCCGCCCCCGGCTACGACCCGGCTCCCGCATATTCGTCGCGGGGCACCGTGGTCTGGTCGGCTCGGCGCTGGTGCGTCGCCTCGCCGCCGACGGCCACGAGGTGCTCACCCGCGGCCGAGACCTCCTCGATCTGCGCGAGAGCGCGTCGACCGAGGCGTACTTGCGTGACGTCCGCCCGGACGTCGTCGTACTGGCCGCCGCCAAGGTGGGCGGGATCATGGCCAACAGCACCTTTCCGGTGCAGTTCCTGGAGGACAATCTGCGCATCCAGCTCAGCGTGATCGCCGGGGCGCACGCGGCGGGCACCGAGCGGCTGCTCTTCCTCGGCTCGTCCTGCATCTATCCCAAGCACGCCCCGCAGCCCATCCGCGAGGACTCCCTGCTCACCGGCCCGCTGGAGCCGACGAACGAGGCGTACGCGCTGGCGAAGATCGCCGGAATCACGCAGATCCGCTCCTACCGCAGGCAGTACGGCGCCTCCTTCATCAGCGCCATGCCCACCAATCTCTACGGCCCCGGCGACAACTTCGACCTGGAGACCTCGCACGTCCTGCCCGCGCTGATCCGCCGCTTCCACGAGGCCAAGCGGGACGCCGCCCCCGAGGTGACCCTCTGGGGCTCGGGCAGCCCGCGCCGGGAGTTCCTGCACGTCGACGACCTCGCCACCGCCTGTGTCCGGCTGCTGGAGTCGTACGACGGGGACGACCCCGTGAACATCGGCTGCGGAGACGACCTGACGATCAGAGAACTGGCCGAAACCGTGAGTGATGTGACGGAGTATCAGGGCCGGATCGCCTGGGACACGTCCAAGCCCGACGGCACCCCGCGCAAGCTCCTGGACGTCTCCCGTCTCTCCTCCCTCGGCTTCAAGCCGCAGATCCCGCTGCGCGAGGGCATCGCGCGCACCTATGCGTGGTGGCTCGGACAGCGGTCCCCGCAGGACTGAGCCTCCGGTCGGGACGCCACCGCGCTCCCGGGCTCCTCGCATGTGTTCCGCGGCCATCTCAGTAGGCCCCGCGGCCGTCGGTGACGGCACGCACGGTACGGGCGAGGAGCCCCATGTCCGTGGCCACCGACCAGTTGTCGACGTACCAGAGGTCGAGCGAGACGGTCTCCTGCCAGGACAGGTCCGAGCGCCCGCTGACCTGCCACAGGCCGGTGAGCCCCGGCTTGACCGCGAGCCGCCGGTGCTCGCGCTCGTCGTAACGTGACACCTCTTCCGGCAGCGGCGGGCGTGGGCCCACCAGTGACATGTCACCTCGCAGTACGTTGACGAGCTGCGGCAGTTCGTCGAGCGAAGCGCGCCGCAGCGCCCGGCCGACCCGTGTCACCCGCGGGTCGCTGCGCATCTTGAACATCGGACCTTCGGCCTCGTTCGCCGTGCTGAGCTGCGCCTTGCGCACCTCGGCGTCCGCCACCATCGTCCGGAACTTCCACATGGTGAACGGCCGGCTGTGCTGGCCGTGCCGGATCTGACGGTGGAACACGGGGCCCGGCGAGGTGAGCCGTACCGCCATCGCGATCACCAGCAGCACGGGAGCCAGGGACAGCAGCCCGAAAGCGGCACCCGCCCGGTCCACCACGGTCTTGAGCACCGGCTGCGGCCCGCTGCGCAACGGCGGTGCGATGTGCAGCAGGGTCAGTCCGGCCACGGACGCCAACCGCACCCGGTTGGCCGCGGTCTCCGACACCTCCGAGAGCACGCACAGCGGCAGTCCGCTGTCGTGCAGCCCCCACGACAGCCGGCGGAGCCGCTCGTCCGCGAGTTCGGGACCGGGAGCCACCAGCACGAGATCCGCGTCGTGGGCGAAGGCCCCGCCCAGGACGGTCGAGAGGTCGTCCTCGGCCGGAGTGGCGGCGAGCCGGCCGGGAACCGGCGCCTCGCAGCTCAGCGGTGTGGTCCCCACCGGTATGGCTGCGGCCACCGTATAGGTGTGGTCCTTGCGGGAGTTGAGCAGATTCACCGCCCGGTCCACACCGGCCGCCTGGCCGACCACGAGCACGCGGCGCACCGCGAGCCGCCGTCGTGCGGAGTGGAGCCACTGCCGCACCCACGACACGAGGAGCGCCACGGTCAGGCCGGGTACCAGGGCCACCACCGCGATCGCCGGGTCGACGGACTCACCGGAGACGGTGAGCAGCACGGCGAGGACCCCCACGAGCAGCAGCCAGTCACCTGTGGTGCCGAGGGCACCCCCGGCGGCTCCGGGAAGCCGCGCCGTGTACCGCCCGCGCGCGGAGCGCACGGTGACCCACGTGAGTGCCGAGAGAACCGCGGTGATCAGCGGCGCGGTCTGGTCACCCGCGTGCTGGACGAGCCAGGCCGGTCCCCCCAGGCCGAGCACATCGGCCAGGACGACGAGCGGCAGGTGCCGCCCGGTCCGCTTCCTGGACCGGGGCCGCTCGGTGTGCGCCGGCTCCGCGGTCGGAGCCCTCCACAACTGCTCCAGGGCGGCGTTCCGGTTCCGGGACGCCGCGGTGCGTGGTCGTGGCGCACCCGCCAGTCCCACGTGTCCGGATATCTCTGTTTCAGGTATTTCGACATGCCCCATGAACCCCCCAGCCCAAGTCGCATCCCCACAAACGGGGCGCATCCGTCGATCCCATGGACTGACGGATGCGCCCTCGCTCGCTGCACGATATCCACACACGTGCCATTTCGCTGGAGTTCCAGTGAAGTTCAGACAGGTCGGATGGTTCCCATCTCAACCGGTTCCGGGCGGGAACTCAGCTTCTGTGCACGCCTGTTCGGCTTTCCAGTGGTTCGGCAAGCGCTTGTCGGCCGGACGAACCGGGCGTAACCGCCCTACGTACGTGCGATTTTGATCGAACGTGAGCAGGGCGGCGGATGGGTCTAGTACCGCACACAGAACTTGCGTTCCGGCAGCCAGCGCCCGAGCCAGTCGCCCAGCGGAACGGTGATGCACCACTTCCGGGAGTTCGGATCCGGGGCGGGTGCGGTCGGAGTGGGCTTGTCCGGCTTCGGGGTGGGCCAGGCCGGCGCCGTGGGGCTAGGTGTGGGCGTCGGCGTCGCGGTCGCGTTCTCGCTCAGCATCGACCGGTACGTCCTGGAGGACTCGGGGTTGTCCGCGCACTGCCACACGCCGTGCGGACAGTAGTCCGTGATCGTCTGGTACACCGGGTCGTGCTCGTCGATCCATTCGAGCATGCGGCGCATGTACTCGGGATTGTCGCCGTTGCGGAACAGCCCCCACTCCGGATAGGAGATGGGCTTGTTGTGCTCGGCCGCGAAGTCGACGTGCTTCTGAAGACCGTACGGGCCGCTCACCTGCTCGTCGAAGGTCTGCCCCGGCGGCTGGTCGTAGGAGTCCATTCCGATGATGTCGACCACGTCGTCACCGGGATAGCACTGGGTCCACGGAATCGCGTCCGTCCCTCTGCTGGGGGCGAAATCGAAACGGAACTTCTGGCCGGGGACGGCACGCATCTCGGTGACGATGCGTTTCCAGTACGCCTTCCACGACTCGGGGTCCGGGCCGCAGCGATGCGTATACGTGACGCCGTTCATCTCCCAGCCGAGCACGATCACCGTGTCCGGAATTCCCAGCCGCACCAGCCGCTCCGCCAGGCTGCGGAAATGGTGGTCGTAGTCACCGGCGGCGCCGGCCTTCAGCAGGGTCCGGACCTCGGCGTCGCGGACCCGCTCCTCGTTGCGCTCCAGCATCGGCACGTTGAGGACGAACATGCGGTCCTTGTCCGCGTTGCGCCAGTCCGCCCAGGACCGCAGGAAATCGGGCCTGCCCTCGATGTTCGACCAGAGATCGCCCGGCAGGTAGCTGTGCCCGGCCCGCAGCTCCGTGCCGCCGAGCCAGCGGGACAGCTCCCCCATTCTCCGTGTGCCCTCGGGGCCGTACCCCACATAGGCGCCGTGGGCGGTGGTGCCGCCCGGGCCCGGTCGTGCGGGCGGCACACCGTCGGTGGTGTCCGTGCCGGACGGGAACTGTCCGACGATTCCACCTGCGACGAGGAGACTGAGCGCAGCCGTCCCGACGCAGATGTTGATGAGACGGCGCTGTGCGGACACGGCTCCTCCTTCTTCCTGGTCTTTCATCCGACCAGTTCGACAATAAGGAGACATGTTCCGCATTGGGTGGTTCAGGCACCAGGAAGTGGGCCATTCGCGAGGTATCGCGATGCAATCCAGGCCGTTCGGGTGAAATATGAGGGCCCGTCGGGTCCTGTCAGGGGCGGTCGAAGGAGAAGGGCAGCGAGCGCACCCGGTTGTCGAAATTCGAGTCGACCAACTGCGGATCCCCGACCGTCCCCAGAACATCCATTCGGGTCAGCAATTCCCCGAACAGCGCCTTCATCTCCAGCCGCGCCAGATGCGCCCCGATGCAGTGATGGGGGCCGCCCCCGCCGTATCCGAGATGCGGATTGGGGCTGCGGGTGATGTCGAAGACATCGGGGTCGGTGAATACCGCCTCGTCCCGGTTGGCCGAGGCGTAGAACAGCACCACCTTTTCGCCGGGGAGGTACGTCCGTCCGCCCAGGGAGCACTCGGCCGTGACCGTCCTGCGGAACTGGATGATCGGCGTCGAGTGCCGGACGATCTCGTCGACCGCGCCGTCGATGTACCGGTCGAAGTCCGACTGGAGCAGCGCCCGCTGCTCCGGGTGGTGGGCCAGCAGGTACATGCCGTGGGCGATCGCGTTGCGCGTGGTCTCCACACCGGCCACCAGCAGCAGCGAGAAGAAGGAGCCGAGCTGGCGCGAGGTCAGCGCCTCTCCGTTCACATCCGCGCGGACCAGCGCCGAGATGAGGTCGTCCGTAGGATTTCGCCGCCGCTCGCGGGCCAGCCCCGCCATCACCAGCTGCATACGGGCGAGGGACCGCAGGCCGCGTCCGGGCACCCGCAGCCGGGCCAGCCCCTGCCGCCGCACCCCGACGTACTCCGAGGCGTGATCGATCTGTTGGGAGATCGCGGGCCGGTGGTGCTCAGGGATACCCATGAGGTCGCAGATGACTTCGAGCGGCAGACGGGAGGGCGCCGACGGCATGAAGTCGGCCGGACGCTCCGCGATCACCTCGTCCACCAGACGGCGCGCGAGATCACGGATGTTCTCCTCGGCAGCCGCCAGCACGCGCGGAGTGAAGGCGCGCGAGACGATCCGCCGCAGGGCCGCGTGCTCCTCGCCGTCCATGTTGACCATGGAGTTACCGAAGACCGCCTTCGCCCAGGCCGCGGGCTCCGGTGTCGTGACGCCCGGGGCGCTCGCGAAGTGCTGCGGCTGCCTGCTGGCCGCCTTCACGTCGGCGTGCTTCACCAGCGCGTAGAACGCCTCGCCCGACCGCGCGCGCGAGCCCGTACGCGCGGTGAACCGGACCGGTGCGTCCAGCTCCCGCAGCAGGGCGAACGCCTGCAGCCGAGTGGGGCGCGGCAACGTCCAGAACGAGGGATCGGCGAGATCCACATCCTCCGGCCGCAGCCCGCGGTCCCTGTTTCCCTGCCTCGGAACACTCATTGCACAACCTCCACATTCCAGGACGGCCATGCTGGCGCGATCCAGGGCAAAGGGTGTGATCGGCGCGCCGCTCGTACGAGAACTGTTCCGCCGCTGTCTCGTTGTCAACATCGGATATGTCAACACCTCGGAAGAGTGGACGAAAGGCAGGTGTGCAGACCATGGGCCAGACCACGGACGCGAGAGGCGCGAGGTCGAGGCCGCGCAGGACGACCCGCCGGATCGTGCTGCGTACCGCCTTCACCGCCGCGGTGACCGCGGGCACGGCCGCGGCGCTCGCCCCCGTCCTCACCGGAGGCCCCGAACCCGTACCCCCGTCGGCGAAGGCGGGCGGCACGGAACCGGAGCGCTTCGCCGAGATGTACCGCGGCCGGGACATCCGGGGCACGGCGACGGTCATGGTGCCGGCGGGCGGCCCCGGCGGTGCGGTACGGGCCGGGGGCGCCGGAGCCGAACCGCACCTCGAAGTGCACGTGGACGGGCGGCCGTTGCACATCATGAGGCGCGCCGACGGCAGTTACGTGAGCGATGCCAACCACTACGAGTCGTTCCCGACGCTGCTGGCCACGGCTCGCGCCGCGGTCGACGAGCTCGGAGCCGCACGGCTGTCCGCGGTCCGGCCGCGGCACAGCGCCTGAAACGGGAGGACCAGCACGGGTGTACAACCGTAAGAACCAGCGGAATCTCACGCGCACCGAGAAGCGGCGTCTTGTCGGAGCGATCCTGGAACTCAAGCGATCGGGGCGGTACGACGAATTCGTCGTCCTGCACCGGGAGTTCTACGTCACCGACGGCGAGGACCGGCCGCGTCCGGCCCATATGACGCCGTCCTTCTTCCCGTGGCACCGCAAGTACCTCCTGGAGTTCGAGGCGGCTCTGCAGGAGGTCGATCCCGGAGTGTCCGTCCCGTACTGGGACTGGACGGCGGACAGCACACCGAGTTCCTCGCTCTGGGCCGAGGACCTGCTCGGCGGCAACGGCAGGGCCGGTGACCGTCAGGTCATGACGGGGCCCTTCGCCTACGAGGGAGGGAACTGGACCATCGACGACGGTGTCACCGAAAGTCCCTTCCTCACACGGAACTTCGGCCGTCCATCGGCTCCCGTCAAGCTGCCGCGCAAGGAGGACGTGGCGAGGGCGCTGAAGGACCCGGTGTACGACGCCGAACCGTGGAACAGCGTCAGCACCACCGGCTTCCGCAACAGGATCGAGGGCTGGGGCATCCGGGGTTCGCGCGCAGTGAGCAACCACAACCAGGTGCACCGCTGGGTCGGCGGTCTCATGGCGGGCGCCGCCTCGCCCAACGACCCCGTCTTCTGGCTGCACCACGCCTTCATGGACCTGCTCTGGACGCGCTGGCAGAAGGCCCACCCCCGGTCCGGGTACCGGCCGGGCAGGAAGAGCGGTGAGTCCGGCCGCGACCGCTCCCGGGTCTTCGGCCTCGACGAGCCCATGCCGCCCTGGGACGTTGCGCCCTCGAAGCTCCTCGACCACTCCCGCATGTACCGCTACGTCTGAGCCGGCCGGCGCCCGCCCGGCGCACGGAAAAGCGGCTGGGCCTCCCCTCCGGAGCAGGAGGAGGCCCAGCCGCTTCTCGCGGTGCTGGGATCAGCGGCCGTGGCCGTAGTCACCGTTGCCGTGGTCGGCCGGGCCCTGGCCGTAGCCGTAGTCGCCCGGGCCCTCCTCGTGGCCGCCGGAGGCGTTCACGCAGGTGTTGCCGAAGGTCGGGTTCAGCAGCGCGATGACGTTCACGGTGTTGCCGCAGACGTTGACCGGGACGTGCACGGGGACCTGGACGGCGTTGCCCGAAAGGACGCCGGGGGAGTGGGCGGCGACGCCGTTGGCCCCGGCGTCGGCGGCAGCCACACCGGCGCCGCCGGCGATGAGGGCGCCCGTGCCCGCCATGACAGCGGCTGCCTTCGAGATACGCGACATCAGTACTCCTTGTGAGCTGTGAGGTGTGAGGTGTGACAGGGGAAGTGGGACCCCGTACGACCTGACAACGCAAAAATCGACAGACGGTAACGGATTGGCACAAAAGTCGTAACCCGGGTGCGTCATTACCGTCCGATGACCGGCAGTGCGGTCAGCCGGTCGCGCCAGTCACGCGCGGCGGGGAACCGGGTCTTCACGGTCTCCGCCGCCAGGTCCCGCGCACTGAGCTGCGACACCCGCAGCCGCAGCAGCGGATCGAGCCCGGAACGGGCCAGCAGCAGCCGCTGGTTGACGACGGGGACCGGCTCCCAGTGGTTCTTGTACTGCTCGGATCCGCGCAGCAGGCTCAGCACACCGCGCCCGGTGTCGGCGGCCTGCTGGGCCACCTCGCGCAGCAGCATCGTCGCCACGTCCACCTTCCGCTCCCTGAGCGAGGGATGGGCCCCGTACAGATAGCCGCCGGTGAGGTGGCCCGACTGGAGCGACATGTTCACCGCCACCACCTCGCCGTCCAGCAGGAACTCGGTGACGGCGGCGTCGCCGTCACGGACCATCCGCCGGGCGGCACGCACCAGATGCGCCGAGAAACGCGGCCTCAGATGCTCGGGGTTGACCCCCCGGCCCGTCCACTGGAGTTCGTGCAGCCGCAGCAGCCGGCCCACCGCGCCGGGTACGTCCGGAGCGGGCACCGGACGGGACTCGACCGGCAGCGCGTCGATCTTGCGCAGCTTGGCCCGCACCCGCTGCGCCCGCGAGCCGGGCAACCGCTGGAGCAGCTCGCCGATCGGCTCGGCGGGCAGCTCCATGCAGGTCGAGTCGTCGAGCCGGGTGCGCGCCCCGGTCCACTTCTCGTACAGGAGCTGGGCCGAGGCGTCGGGCCGCACCTCCCGCAGGTCGATCACCGCGTGCCGGGCGGCCCGGTCGAGCCCGCGCTCCAGGGCCACGAGCGCGTCCTTGTGCTCCTCCTCGTCGACGAGGACGTCGAAGAAGTCGGAGATCGCGCCGCCGATGGGCACGAGCAGCGGCATCGGACGGTGTACGAGCATCAGCGGTGCCGCGCCGATCAGCCGGCCGCCACGACGGGCCAGCACGACGCGGAGCCGGCCGGTGTTCCCGTACGACAGCCACCACGAGTGGAGCCACGCGTGGCTCTGGAACGGAGTGGCGGTGCGGCAGCGACGGTGCAGCGCGTCCCAGTCGTCGCCGAGCCCGGCGAACTCGTCGAGGTCGCGGCAGAGCGTGACGGTCAGGCCGTCCCTGTGCCCGGCGCTCATCACACGAGCTCCCGCTCGTCGGCGCCGGCCGGTTCGGAGGCTGCCTGAGCCGGGGCCTGGGCCGGGGCCGGGACATGGGCCTCCGGGTTCCTCCTCGACGGGCGCGGGCGGACGAGCAGGACGAGCCCGCCGAGCAGTCCGCCCGCACTCGCGCCCACGGCCGCCCCCAGCGGAGCCGACGGCGAGACCGGCTCGTCCGGCGGTACGGCGTGACTGAACTTGATGAGCTTCACCCCGGTGTCCTTCGCCACGTGTCCGCTGCTGACGATGACGGCCTCGACGACGGCGTTGGCGATCTCCGCGGCCCGGCGCGGCGAGCCGGACGTACCGGTGACCGCGATCATCGGGGAGTCGGGCGAGGTCTCCGACTGAACCTGGGTACGGAGTTCCTTCACCGACTCCCCGGCGGCGCCGTGCGCATAGGTGAGAGTGGTGTCGCTGGTGGCGAGCCGGCCGTAGGACTGGGCGTACCCCAGGGCGGCGGCGGAGTCGGTGCCCTTGTCGGTGACGGCCATGGCGTAACCGGTGGCCGTGTACTGCGGGGTGGCGAGCAGTCCGTACGAGAGACCGCACGCCGCGCCGAGCAGGACACAGGCGGGCAGCGGCCACCAACTGGGCAGCTGGGGAAGGGAACGCAGCCGGCTGAACCGTCCGGGGACGGCAGGCCGCTGCTCGGGCGACTCGGTCATGAGAGTGCTCTCTGTCGGAGGATGGTGGCGGGGGAATGCTGGGGGAGCGGGGCGGCGAAGATCTTCAACGCCCGTTCAGGGCACGCTCGTAGACGTCCATGAGATGTCCGCTGCTCCGTCGGATGTCGTAATGGCCGACGGCCGGGGGCGGTGGCAGCCTCTGCGGACCCGCCCGCATCCGCTGCCGCAGGGCCTCCGTCAGCTCCTCGGTGCCGCCCGTGAAGCGGGTGGCGCCCGCGGACTGGTCGGTGGGCAGATCCTCGATCGCGGGGCACGCGGCATGCAGCACGGGCAGCCCGGCGGCCAGCGCCTCGACGACGGCAAGGCCGAAGGACTCCTCGCGGGAGGCCGAGACGAAGACGTCCATGGCACCGAGCAGCGCCGGCACCCCGGGCCCTGGGCCGGACCGCCCCTCGTCGCACTCGCCGAGCAGATGGATCCGGCCGGCCGCCCCGAGCCCCTCGGCGAGCGCGCTCAGCCGGCCGAGCTCCGGCCCGTCCCCGGCCAGCAGGAGCCGGGCGCCCGGCAGTGCCGCGACGGCCCGGACCAGGACGTCGAAGCGTTTACCGGGGACGAGGCGGCCCACACCCCCCACCACGAAGGCGTCGTCGGGGATTCCCAACAACGTACGAGTGGCGCGCCGTTGACCGTCGTCGAACCGGAAATGATCCGCATCGATCCCGTTGGGTACGAGGTGGATCCGTGCCGCGGGCACGCCCCACTCCCGCAGCCGTCCCGCGACGGTGGAGGAGACGGCGACCGTGGCCGAGCCGAGCCGTTCCGTCCTCAGATAGAGCGCGCGTGTGGACCGGGTGAGGGGGCGTCCTTCGATCTCGGCCCGGCCGAGCGAGTGCTCGGTGGCGATCGTGGCGCGGACCCCGGCCAGCCGGGCGGCGATCCGCCCGTACACGCAGGCCCGGTACAGATGGGTGTGGACGAGGTCGTACTTCCCCTGCCGGACGAGCCGGGTCAGCCTCGGCAGCGCCGCGAGGTCACGGTTGCCCCTCATCCCCAGATCCGTGACGCGTACGCCGTCGGCGCGCAGCCCTTGCGCCACCGCGCCGGGGTTGGTGAGCGTGACGACGTCGCACGAGACCGGCAAGTGGCGCAGCAACAGGCGCAGTTGCTGCTCGGCCCCGCCGATCCCGAGCCCCGTGATGATGTGCAGGGCCCTCATCGGCGCTCACCGGAGGCGACGGCCGCCGCCTTCGGCAGCGGGCCGGGCGCGGTGCCCGCCCCGTACCGCAGCCGGTGGCGCAGGTCCTTGGCCCGCAGCCGCACCGCACGGTCCGCGTGGCTGATGTGGGTACGGGGCAGGGTGAGCGGGCCGAGCAGCGGACCGGGGGTGATGGCGCAGCCGTAGCCGTATCCCGCCTCGCGCACCGACTCGGCCACCCGCTCGTCGACCGACCCGTACGGGTAGCAGAAGCCTTCGGGGGTGACGCCCGTGATGTCGTGCAGCAACTCCCGGCTGTCATGCGTCTCCCGGTGCAGCTCGGCATCGGTGAGCGAGGTCAGATCCCGGTGGAACAGACCGTGCGAGCCGATCTCCATCCCCGCGTCGGCGGCGGCCCGGATGCCCTCGGCGGTGAGCAGCGGCTTGAGGGGGCCCGGCCGGTCCCACTCGTTGGAGCCGCCGAGCCGGCCGGGCAGGACGAACACGGTCGCCGAGCAGCCGTACCGGCGCAGCACCGGAAGTGCCTCGCGGACGAAGTCGGTGTAGCCGTCGTCGAAGGTCAGCCCGACCAGACCCCGCCGGCCTTCGGCGTGCGCGCGCAGCAGCGTGGCGACGTCCACGCCGGTGTAGTGCCGGCGCCGCAGCCAGGCCAGCTGCCGGTCGAGCCGCTCGGGGGAGACGGTGATGCCGTAGGGGTCGCTCGTCCGCTCGCACACCGAGTGGTACGTCAGAATCCACGGCTGGGGGCACGCGGGCGGCCGGAGCCTGGAGGAGCGCGAGTCGGCGGGAGCCGACGGGTCAGCGGCCATGAAGCAACCTCCGTCTGATGAGGGTCAGCAGATGAACGACTTCCGGAGCTCGGAGCACGAGCCCGGCCAGGAGGAACAGGACCGGCACGAGGACACAGCCGCCGGCCACGCTCAGGAGGGGATCGGACACCAGGGGCGCGGCCAGCCACCCCGCGGTCCCGGCCACCGCGGCGGCGGAGGCCAGCCGGACCAGGGAGAGGGTCACCGACCGGACCCGGACGGTGACCACGCGGGTGCCAAGACCCATGAGCAGCAGCATCGCCGCGGTGCTGATCCCGATGGCGTTGGCCGCCGCGATGCCGTCGACACCGAACCGGTGGGTCATCGCGAATCCGGCGCCGGTGGTGACCAGCAGCCCGGTGGCCATCGCGAAGACCGGGAACCAGGTGGGCCGCCCCGCGGCGAAGTACGGCCGGCTCAGCGCCCCCACGAGCGAGTGGCCGAGGAGCCCGAGTCCGTACACCCGCATGGCGTCGGCCGTCGCCCGGGTGTCCGAGGCGTCGAACGCCCCGCGCTGGAAGAGGACTTCGACGATCTGGGGCGCGTACCCAAGCACCATCGCGGTCCCGGCGAGCACGACCATGCCGGCCAGCGCGAGGTCGCGTTCGACCCGGTCCCTGGCCTTTTCCCGGTCGCCGTTCGCCATGGCCTGGGCGATGACTGGGAAGGTCACCGTGCAGATCATCAGCGAGAGCACCATCGGCATCTGCGCGACCTTCTGCGCGTAGTTCAGATGCGAGATGGCACCCGCCGGCAGCGAGGACGCGAGGAACCGCTCGACCAGGACCTGCGCCTGACGGCTCACCACGAAGATCACGACCGGCGCGAGGACGGTGGCACCCAGCAGCGGCGGAGCCGTCCGGGCGAAGCGCCGCCCGGACCGGCGCAGCCGTCGAACCGCCCGGGGCATCCGGGACGGCATCAGCCGGACGAAGGCGGGGAGCTGGGTCAGGATCATCAGGACGCTGCCGACGGCCACACCGGCCGCCGCCGCGCGCACGCCCCAGAGGGAGTGCAGGGCGAAGGTCATACCGATGATGCCGACGTTGTACGCCACATAGACACCGGCGGGCGGCAGGAAACTGCGGTGCGCGCGCAGGGCCGCGCTGAGATAGCCCGTGATGCCGAAGGTGAGCACCGTGACGGCCGTTATCCGTGTGCAGTCCACGGCGAGCCGGGGATCGCTCAGGCCGGGCGCCAGGACTCCCACCACCCACGGGGCGCCCAGCGCCAGCAGCGCCGCGACACAGGCCAGCAGTGCGAACAGCCGGGGCAGGGTCGCCGAGATCAGCTCGCGGACGGGGTCGTCCGTGCCGTCCGTTCCCTGGCCCTTCCGCTGCCCGGCGCCCGCCGCCCTGCGGGCCAGCGCATGGCTGAACGCCGGGACGAGCAGCAGCGCCATCCCGTCCTCGATCAGCAGCGTGGCCGCCATCTCGGGCACGGTCCAGGCGATCAGGAACGCGTCGCTCGCATCGCTCGCGCCGAAGAGATGGGCGATGGCCTGATCGCGTACGAGCCCCAGAACCGCCCCGGCCACTGTCAGTCCGGCGGTGACGGCCGCGGCCCGGGCGAGGAAGCGTCCGAGCCCGGGTGTCTCCCCGCCCCTGGTGGGCGCGGGCACCTGCCCGGGCGGGGCCGGAGGGCCGAGTGCGGGTTCCGGGAGCGCCTCGACGGGCGGTCCCGATCCGATACCGGTGTTGTTCACGCGGCCCGCGCCCTCTCCGGCCCGGACAGCGCCCACCAGGCGGCCAGGCCGAGCACGATCCCCGTGAGTACGGTCGAGGGGCCGCCGATGTCCGCGTACAGGAAGTTGGTGGACTGCCAGATCATCAGCCCGAGCGCGACGAGACCGCAGTCCACGGCCGTCTCCCTGCGCCCCCGGCCGACGACCAGCCTGCGCACTCCGCCGACGAGCAGCGCGAGCCAGCTGCCGACGAGCGCGGTGAGTCCGATCAGGCCCTGCTCGCTGAGGACGAGCAGATACATGTTGTGCGGCGAGAGCAGGGGCTGCTTACGGAAGGCCTGGCCCGCGCCCGCGGTGTCGCTGCCCGCGGAGAGCGCGATCGAGGCATGCCCGTCGCGGTGGGCGGGGAAGCCCTTGAGCCCGACGCCCGCCGCGGGCTCCTCGCGCCACATGCTCGCCGCCGCGGCCCACATGGTGTACCGGTCGGTGACCGACTGGTCGGGGGTGCCGGTCACCTCGGTGATGCTGGTGAGCCGTTGGGAGACCATCTCGGAGCCGATGCCGAATCCGCCGACGAGCACCACGCCGGTGGCGCAGAGGACCGCGAGGGCGCGCACGGCCCGGCGCGCACCGGTCAGCGAGATGAGGGCGAGCCCAGCGATCGCCGTGGCGATCCACGAGCCACGGCTGAAGGACAGCACGAGGGCGACGAGCAGCACGGCGCTCGCCCCGAGAGCGCAGGGACGCAGCCACCGGGGAGCGCCGCCGGGCGCGCGCAGAACATAGGCGGCGGTCGCGAGAAGACCGAAGGAGACGACCGTGGCCATCCCCATGATGTCGCCCGGGCCGAACGTGCCCACGGCCCGGATGTCCTCGCCCATGTACGAGGCGCCCGTGCCGGTGGCGTACTGGTGAATACCCGTCACGCCCTGCACGAGCGCGAGGAACACGACGGCGCCGACGACGATCCGGAAGCCCTGGGCGTCCCTGATCAGGAGGCACACGGCGGCCGGGACGAGCACGAAGACCTGGAGGTAGCGGACGAATCCCGGCAGTGCGGCCGTGGGGTCGGCCGCGGTGACCGTCGCCACGGCGAATCCGAGGGCGGGCAGGCCGAGGACCAGAGCAGCGGCCGGTGTCAGCGGGCGCTCGCGGAGATACAGCAGGCGGGCCAGGCAGACCAGTACCGCGAGCCCCGATACGAGGTCGGCCGGGCGCATGACCTGGGTGTCGCCGGTGCCCGGGTCCGTGACCGGAAGGGCGAGCAGCAGCACGGTCGTGATCAGCGGCAGCAGCGGCCAGTGCCGCGTCCACCGTCTCGCCCGGGGGACATCCGCGCTCGCGTGGACCCGCGGATGCGGAATGGTGGCGGCGGCGGGTTCGGCGGTCCGGGTGGGGGCCACGGTCAGCTGCCTCCCGGCCGGAACAGGGAACCGGCCGTGCGGGCCAGGACGCAGACGTCCTGCCAGAGCGACCAGGTCTCGATGTAGCGGTTGTCGAAGCGGGCCCTGTCCTCGATGGACGTGTCTCCGCGCAGCCCGTGCACCTGGGCGAGCCCCGTGATGCCGACGGGCATGCGGTGGCGGGCCCCGTAGCCGGCGTGCAGACGGCTGAACTGGTCCACGAAGTACGGGCGTTCGGGGCGCGGTCCGACCAGGCTCATGTCTCCGCGCAGTACGTTCCACAGCTGTGGAAGCTCGTCGAGCGAGGTGCGGCGCAGCAGTCGGCCGACGCGGCTCATGTTCCGGTCGGCGGAGACGTTCCACCGGGTGGCGGACTCATGTGCGTCGGCGGGCCTGATCGTGCGGAACTTCAGCAGGACGAAGGGCTTTTCGTGCCGTCCGATACGTTCCTGACGGAACATCACACCCGGTCCGTCGGAGATCCGTACGGCCAGGGCGCAGACCGCCAGCAGCGGCGCCGCCGCGAGGAGGGCGATCGCTGCCAGCAGGGCGTCCATGGCCCGCTTGGCGGCGTACGAGAGGGGCCTGCCGCCTCCGTTGTGCAGGGCGTGGGCGGCGAATCCCCACAGGTGGTCGGGGCGTGCGGCGGACCGGTGCGGGGTGAAGGCGCCGGCCGCCGGGCCGTTGATCAGCCACATCCGGCAGCCGTGCTGGGCCAGGAGCGCGAAGAGCGCCTCGCCGTCGCGGGTGGCTCCGGGGGCGATGGTGAAGACGGCGTCGCGCACGCTGTTCTGGATGACCGCGCGCCCGACGTCCTCCAGGGTGACCAGGACGGGCAGGGGAGCGGCCCCGGCGGGGGGCGCCGCGGGGGCGTCGGCCGCCGGGGCGGTATCGACCCGGCCGACCGGCCGCAGCCCGTACTCGGGGTGCCCGTGCAGAGCGGCCGTGACCTCGTGGGCGATCGGCCCGTGCCCCAGGACCAGGGCCGACCGGGGATTGCGGGCCGCCGCGCGGAGCCGCGACCGGTGGGCCACGGTGCGGGCGGCGCAGCACAGCAGGGTCTGGGTGAGCACCGCGAGGCCCAGAGCCGACCAGCTGATCGCGTGCCGCGGGTCGTACGCGGTGAGGATCTCCGTGACCACGAACCACTGGACCAGGCCGAGACCGAGCAGCGCGGGCAGTTCGGCCAGGGAGGACGCGGAGAGCCCCGGCCGGTACAGCCCCCGGTGGGCGTGCAGCACGAGTTGCAGTGCCACCTGGACCGCGAGCACGGCCGGTGGCCAGGGGGTCGCGGGCAGCACGGCAAGGGTGAGCCCCAGGGCCAGCCCGTCGGCGGCGAACAGGCGCCATGCGGGCCCGTATCCGCCGAACCGGCGTCCGGTGCGCCGGGCAGGCCGGTGCCCGGAGCCCCGCCGTGGGGGATGGATCGTGGAGGCCGTGGGGGGTTCGGCCGTTGCCTGGGCAGCGCGGGGTGCGGGGGCTCTCTCCGTAGTCATCGCTCGGTGCGCTCTCTCGTCGTGGGCCGGGACAAGCCGACAAGTTCCTGGTAGATGCGGTGGACGGCTCCTGCGGTTTTCCGGACGTCGAAGACGGATCGCGTGTGGGTCCGGGCGGTACGGCCCAGCTCGTCCCTCAGCGCCGGATCGGTCAGGAGGGTGGTGAGCGCGGCTGCGAGGGCCGCCGGGTTCTCGGGGGGTACGAGGCAGTGGGCCTCGTGGCCGGGGGGCAGGCTCTCCCTGGCTCCGTTCACGTCGGACATCACGACCGGCCTGCCGCAGGCCATGGCTTCGAGCGGGGCCAGCGCCATTCCTTCCCAGCGGGAGGGGAGCACGAGGACGTCCGCGGCGTGGATCCAGGGGCGGACGTCCTGACTCGCGCCCGTGAACACGACATCGGCGGGGGCCGTGGCGCGCAGTTGCCGCTCGTTCGGTCCGTCGCCGACCAGAACCAGCCGGGCGCCCTTGACGCGCAGCCGCTGCCAGGCGCGCAGCAGCACGTCCTGGCCCTTCTGTCTGCTGAGCCTGCCGACGCACACGACCAACGGAGCCTCGTTGTCGATGCCGCCGGGCAGGGGGAGCGCGGCACGGGCCGCGGCACGCTCGACCGGGCCGCCGGGGCGGAAGTGCCCGAGATCGATGCCGTTGTGGATCACCGACCACCGGGCGGCGATGCCCGCATCCTGGCCCGTACGGCGCTCGGACTCGCTGACGCACAGGATGTGGTCGCTCCACCGGGCCCCGAACCGCTCCCAGGTGACGGCTAGTTGTGCGGTCCGGCCTTCGACGGCCTCGAAGGACCAGGCGTGCGGCTGGAACACCGTGGGGATACGGCCCCGGACAGCGAGCCGGCCCGCGAGGCCCGCCTTCGCGCTGTGCGCGTGGACGATCTGGGGACCGCACCGCCGGACGAGCCTGCGTGCGGTGGCTACCTCCGAGGCCAGCCCGGGGCCGGGGTCACGCACGGCGGGCCAGGCGAGGACTTCGGCACCGGCCGCCGCGGCCCCCGCCGCCAGCGGTCCCTGGGGCGGACAGGCCACCACGGGCCGCAGTCCCGCGTCTGCCTGCGCCCTGACGAGGTCTGTGACGACGCGCGCGACACCACCCTCCACCGGCTGGACCAGATGGAGGACCGTCAATTGTCTTTCTTCAGAAAAGCTCTTTTGCCGCACGCATGGCTCTCTTCTTACGTGCCCCCCCGAAGGACGGGCCCCGAACAGGCGCCGACGGCAGGGATATATAGGACCGATCAAGTGGGTAAAGCAGAAGTGCACTTTGACAGACAGTTGACCAGAAAACACGCCAGACTCGCTCATGGGGCCAAGTGGAGCACGCCCGTTTGGCAGGCTGTTCTGACCCTCTGTCAGGAGGGTTTTCGGGCCCTGTGAACACGGCTGACAGGGCATTACATATATTCGATCACATGCGCGACGAACAGGAATTCCCCCTCTTCTTCCATTCGAATGGCTCTGGACTATGCGAAAACACATAACCGGCCCGCACCTGAATCGGTGCGGGCCGGAAATATGTGCGGCGAACGGGAGAGCTAAGACGTGACCGATTCGCTACGAGTGTTCGAAGAGGAGTCCTGTTCCGCGTCCGGAGCGGACCGCCCGCCGCCCCGCATCAGCACCAGGGTGAGCAGCGCACCGGCGAGAGCGATCGCCGCGGCTCCCGTGAAGGCCGAGGAGAAGCCCTCGGTGAGGGCCGGCAGGTCGCCGAGGCTGCCCGCGCCCCGGGAGGTGACCAGTGCGGTGAGTGCGGCGAGTCCGAGAGCCGAACCCACCTGGTACGTCGTGTTGACGATGCCTGATGCCAGGCCGGCCTGTTCCTGCGGGGCGCCGGACATGGCGGCCATCATGGCCGGAATGTAGGCGAGGGACATCCCGAGGGCGGCGACCAGCGAGGCGGGCAGGACGTCGATCAGGAAGGTGCCGGTCGGCTCGACGGCCGACAGCCACAGCAGGCCCGCGGCGAGTACGAGGAGTCCGCCCGCGATCAGCGGCTTGGCGCCGAAGCGGCCGAGCAGCCGCGCCGTGATCGCCGTCATGAAGATCATGAGGAGGACGGTCATGGGGAGCAGTGCCGCTCCACTGGCGAACGCCCCGTATCCGAGCACCTGCTGAAGGTAGAGGTTGAGGAAGTACCACATCGGGATCCACGCGGCACCGAGCAGCGCCATGGCCACGTTGGCCGCGCCGAGGCCGGGAGTCCGCCAGATGCTCAGGGGCATGAGCGGGTTGCGGGCCGAGCGCTGGATCACCAGGAAGAGTGCCAGCAGCACTGCGGCGCCCAGGAGCTGGAGCACGGTCCCCGTGCTGCCCCAGCCGGTTTCGGGGGCGCGCACCAGGGCGAAGACGGCGAGAGCGAGTCCCGCGGTGACGGCGATCGCGCCGAGGACGTCGACTCCGCCGTGCCTGCCTGCTACGGCGGGCAGGAGGCCGGTGGCGAGGAGGGTGGCGATGCCGATGGGGACGTAGATGATGAACACCCAGGGCCAGCTGGCCCATTCGGTGAAGACGCCACCGAGGAATACACCGGCCGTACCGCCGGCGGGGGCCGCGGCCCCGTAGAACGCGAGGGCCTTGCCGAGCTCCTTCGGGCTGTGGCCGAAGAGCATCATCAGCAGGGTCATCGATGCGGGCGCGATGAGGGCGCCGCCGACGCCCTGGACGGCGCGGCCGACGATCTCGGTGCTGGCGTCGCCCGCTGCCGCGGCGACGACCGATCCGGCGATGAGGATCAGCCAGCCTCCCGCGAACACCTTGCGGGCGCCGAGCAGGTCGGAGAGCCGTCCGCCGAGGAGCAGCAGACCGCCGAAGGCGATGACGTACGCGTTGAACACCCACTGCAGATCGCCCTGGGAGAAGCCCAGGTCGCGCTGCATCTCGGGGAGGGCCACCCCGATGATCGAGGTGTCCATGATGACCATGAACTGTGCGGTGGCCAGCACGGCGAGTGCCCACCAGCGCCGGGGGTCGACGGTTGACATGTCCCTACTCCCTCTGTCGGTTGTATACCCCAGGGGGGTATGGGTGACTGCTGGGACATGTATACCCCCACCCGGTATATCTGGCAAGTGATCGAAGGATGCGCCGGGCATGGACTTCCCGGCCGGTTCCATGGATTCTTCGGCGCACGCGGACACCGGAACCGGGCGACCCCCTAGGCTGACGGGCCGTCATGAGGTGTTCGACGTCTGCCGTTCTTGCCCCATACGGCACCTCGTGGCCCGGGCGACGCCCGGACGCCCCTTCAGCCCGCTGCCCTTGGAACCGCCACAGAAGGCTCAGCCCCCGACTCCGAAGAGGTCCTCACCCGCATGCCTGAACTCAACCGCCGCCGCTTCCTGCAGATAGCCGGCGCCACCGCGGGCCTCACGGCCCTGCAGGACAGCATCGCCCGCGCCGCCTCGATCCCCGCCCGGCGCGTGGCCGGGACTCTGGAGGACGTCGAGCACATCGTCGTGCTGATGCAGGAGAACCGGTCCTTCGACCACTACTTCGGCTCGATGAAGGGGGTACGCGGATTCGGTGACCCGCGTCCCACGAACCTCCCGAGCGGGAAACCGGTGTGGCATCAGCCGGACGGCAACAAGGTGGTCCTGCCCTACCACCCGGACGCCGACGACCTCGGGATGCAGTTCATCGCCGGACTCAACCACGACTGGGCCGGCGGCCACCGTGCCTTCAACAACGGCAAGTACGACCAGTGGATACCCGCCAAGTCCGCGGGCGCCATGGCGTATCTCACCCGCGAGGACATCCCGTTCCACTACGCGCTCGCCGACGCGTTCACCGTCTGCGACGCGTACCACTGCTCCTTCATCGGAGCCACGGACCCCAACCGCTACTACATGCTGACGGGCCACACGGGCAACGACGGCAGGAGCGGCGGCCCGGTTCTCGGCAACGAGGAGGCCGGGTACGGCTGGACGACGTACCCCGAGCGCCTGGAGCAGGCCGGGATCTCCTGGAAGGTGTACCAGGACATCGGCAACGGTCTGGACGCGGCCGGATCCTGGGGCTGGATCAACGACGCCTACCGCGGCAACTACGGCGACAACTCGCTGCTGTACTTCAACCAGTACCGCAACGCCCAGCCCGGCAACCCGCTGTTCGACAAGGCCCGCACCGGCACGGACGTATCGAAGGGCGACGGCCTCTTCGACGGCCTGCGGGCCGACGTCGGCGCCGGGACCCTGCCGCAGATCTCCTGGATCGCCGCCCCGGAAGCCTTCAGCGAGCACCCGAACTGGCCCGCCAACTACGGCGCCTGGTACATCTCCCAGGTCCTGGACGCACTGACCTCCAACCCCGAGGTGTGGAGCAGGACCGCACTCTTCATCACCTACGACGAGAACGACGGCTACTTCGACCACCTCATCCCGCCGTACCCGCCGTCCTCCGCCGCCCAGGGCCTCTCCACCGTGAGCACCTCGCTCGACGTCTTCGGCGGCAACGCCGGTTACGCCGCCGGTGTCTACGGCCTCGGACAGCGCGTCCCGATGATCGCCGTCTCGCCCTGGAGCACGGGCGGTTACGTGAATTCGCAGGTCTTCGACCACACGTCGATCATCCGGTTCATGGAGCGACGCTTCGGGGTGAGCGAACCGAACATCTCGCCGTGGCGGCGCGCCGTCTGCGGCGACCTCACCTCGGTCTTCGACTTCGGCCTCCAGGACACGACCCCCGCCTCGCTGCCCGGCACCGACGGCTACCGCCCGCCGGACGGCAACCGGCACCCCAGCTACGTACCCAAGCCGCCCGCCGTCGGAGCCCTGCCCGTCCAGGAACCGGGCTCACGCCCCGCGAGGCCGCTGCCGTACACCCTGGTGACAGACGGTGCGGCGACCCCCGCGACGGGCCGGTTCACACTGTCCTTCGGTGCCGGAGCGCAGGCCGGGGCCTGCTTCCACGTCACGTCCCCGAACCGCACCGACGGACCGTGGACCTACACCGCGGAGGGCGGCAAGACACTCTCCGACACCTGGAACACGAGCTACTCGAAGGGCGTGTACGACCTCTGGGTGTACGGCCCCAACGGCTTCCTGCGCACCTTCCGCGGACCCGGCACGACCGCGGGCCCCGAAGTGACCGCCCGCCACGACAACGTCGCCGGCACGGTGGTGCTCACGATGAAGAACCCGGGCACCACGGACGTCAACCTCACCCTGAGCAACGCCTACGGCGGCGCCTCGCAGACCTTCAAGGTCGCCAAGGGTGCGACGGTGACGCACACGGTCGACCTGCGGGCGAGCGCGCGCTGGTACGACCTGACCGTCGTCTCCGACCAGAACACCACCTTCCGGCGACGGTTCGCCGGACACGTCGAGACGGGCGCCCCGGGCGTCAGCGACCCGGCGATCATCACCGGCTGACCGACGTTCCTGCCCGGGGGAAGGCCCCCGGGCAGGAACGCCTTCCGCCTCAGCCGCGGACCTCGAAGCGGTACAGCGAATAGCCGTACGTCGTCTGCCGGTCGATGCCCTGCATCCGCACATGGCGGGCGGTGACGGGCTCGGGAAGCTCCACCGTGTCGACGCCCGCCGTGGTCCTGCCGCGCCGCTCGGCGACGGTGCGCCACCGCGTACCGTCGTCCGAGACCTGGAGGTCGTAGTCGCGGCCCGCCGCCGCCTCCCAGTCGAGGACGATACGGCGCACCGGCTGCGGCGCACCGAGGTCGACGGCGATCCACTCGCTGTCGGTGTACGCCGAGGCCCACCGCGTGCCCGCGTCCCCGTCGGTCGCGTTCGCCGCGATGAGCGTCGCGGTCTCCTGCGACGAAGCGGTGGTCGCCCGCCCGCGCGCCAGATCGGGAATGTCGAACACCTGCACCGACCAGAGCGTCCAGCGGACCCTGCCCGTCTCGCGCCCGCGCACCCGGACGAAGCGTGCCCTGGTGGCCTCGAAGGACAGCTCGTCCCAGCCGGGCCGGTCCCGGTCCCGGCGGCTCGCCGCCGTACGCCAGGTGCCGCCGTCGTCCGAGACCTCGATGTCGTACGAACGCCCGTACTCGGGGCCCCAGTCGAGCCGCACCCGCTGGACGTCACGCACCTGCCCCAGGTCGACCCGCAGCCAGGGCCCGCCCTGCTCCGCCCCGCTGGTCCAGCGGGTGACCGGGCTGCCGTCGGTGGCGTACCCGGCGTGCGCCCCCGACGAAGCGGTCGCGGCGGCCTTGAAGGACAGCTGCTCGGGTTCGGCGAGCGTCGGGGTGACGGTGGTCAGACCGGGACCGAGCGCACCACGCCGCAGCTGAGCGGCGAAGGCGGTGTACGGCAGGCCCGCAGCGGCCCCGCTCCACATCTTCTGGCCGAGGATGCCGAAGGTCTTCTCCACCAGGCCGTGGGCGTCCTGCTGGGTGTACGTGGCGTGCACCAGGTCGTTCCAGACGGCCGACATGGCCCCGCGCAGCTGCGGGTGACCGGGCGTCAGGCTCTCCTGGCCCGGGAAGACGTGCGGAGCCCAAGTGTCATAGAGATAGCGGCCGTCGAGACCGAGCGGGTGGTAATAGGTGGCGAACGGAACGATATAGAGGAGGGAGTCATTGGTGTTGACGATCTCGTAGCCGTCGGCCGTCGCCGCCTTCGGCCCGTACCAGCCGTTGTTCCAGCTGTGGATGGTGACGTCCCGGTCGTAGGTGCTCGAGTCCGAGGTCATCTCGGTGAGGCTGCCCCACGCCCGCGGGTGCTTGCCCAGGGACCGCAGATGGGCGGCCATCCCGTTGAAGTACGCGCGGTAGTGCGACTCGGGACCGGTGTACTCGTCGGCGCCGTAATGCACTTCGGGGCTGCGGAACCATGGAGTGAACTCGTCGAAGACCTCCTTCATGAAGGTCATCGTGTCCGGGTTGCCCAGGTCGAGATGGTCACTGTTCGCACCGCCCAGGCCGATGTCGGGGCGCAGACGCACGAAGGAGCGGGCGTGGGCCGGGGCGTCGATCTCCGGGGTGAGCTGTACGGCGTGCAGGGCCGCGGTCTCCTCGAACGAGTCCCAGTCGGCACGGGAGTAGGAGCCGTCGGGCGCGGCGAGACCCTCGAAAGCGGGGTTGTCGCTGCGCAGTCTGAAGGCGTCGTACGCCTTGCTCCAGTCGCCGCCGGGCGGGTGTATCTCGTTGTCGTTCAGGTGGAGTTGGAGGTCGTTGAGCTTGAACCAGCCCATCACCCGGAGGTAGTCGCGGATGAAGCCGGGAGTGAAGAAGCGCCGGCCGACGTCCAGCATGAAACCGCGCAGCGCGTAGTCGGGCCAGTCCTGCGCGGTTCCGGCCGGGACGGTGCGGCGCTGCTCGTCACGGAGCAGGATCTGGAGCAGTGACCGTGTCCCGTAGTACACACCGCTGTACGCGGGCGCGGTGATGGTCACGCCGTCCTCGCCGGCCTCGAACGCGTACCCCTCCTGCCGGTACCGCTCGCCACCCCTGTCGTGCCGGGCGCCGGGATCGAGCCGCAGTACGACGTCCCCGTCCCCGGCGCTTACGGAGACCCGGGCCGCCGCCGGCCGGACGCCGGTGACGTCGGCGAGGTCCTGCGTCAACTGTCGGGCGAGCGGCAGCAGTTGCTGGGCATCGTTCGGAGCGACCACGACCCGTGAGGACTCGGTGAGCCGGAATGCGCCGGTGCCTCCGGACCACTCCTGCAGAGCGGGAGCGACGACCGGCCGCGGGTTGACGTCCTGCGCGGCGGCGTCCCGGTCCGGGCCGGCGTCGGCGGCGTACGCGGAGAGAGCTGTGGGGCCGAGGGGGAGCGCGGTGGCGGCCAGCGCCGTGACGACGCTCCGCCGGGAGGGGCGCGGAAAAGGTGAGCTCTTGCTCATGCGTGGTCCTCCTGGGGACGCCATGAGGTGGGAGTCGTTCCTGTCAGCAGTGGACTACACCACTCAACGCACCGATGAGGCAAGAGGACCGACAGACCCCGGGGACCACGGAGGGTTTGCACGGCCGGGCAGGCCCCGCGGTCCGAAACGCGGAGCCCGCCCGGATCGCAGGGGGTCAGGCGGGGGTGATGTTCTCCGCCTGCGGGCCCTTCTGGCCCTGGACGACGTCGAAGTTCACCTTCTGGCCTTCCTGGAGCTCGCGGAAGCCCTGGGCGGCGATGTTGGAGTAGTGAGCGAACACGTCAGGGCCACCGCCGTCCTGCTCGATGAAACCGAAGCCCTTTTCCGCGTTGAACCACTTCACGGTTCCACTGGCCATTTTTTGTCCTCCAAGCAGACACAGAAATCGGCGCCCGCACCGTACGGGCACCTGAGAGGTGATCGCCTTGGTTCTCGGTTCTCAGCTCACAGCGCGCTGAACAGCAGAACGCCCGCGAACTCGCGTTCACGGGCAACCGCACCTTCTGAACCACGACAGCTGGGGCCGACGCTACACAGCCTTCCCGGCCCTCACGGTGACCGACGCCCCGGCTGTTTCACGGCAGTCACCTGCCAGGCCCAAAGGAAGCCGTCGGCGCACCGATCATCGACATCAGCAGCCCGTGGGTTTCGGCGTCGGCGGCCACGACCAGTCCGCGGCCCGCCGGCCCGACCGGGGCTCCGTCGATCCCCGTGACCACACAGCCGGCGGCCCGGCACAGAGCGATTCCGGCGGCGAAGTGCACGCTCCCGGACAGGTCGCCGCCATCGGTGACGTACGCGGCGCGTCTGCCTGCCGCGACCCAGGCCAGCGCCAGCGTCGTGGACACGACGCGCGGCCGGAACCGCTCGACGAAGCCGGGGTGGGCCAGCAGATCCACGGCACGGAAGCCGGGAGCGCCCGGGAACGGCGGGTCCAGGTTGACGTCCACCAGGCGGGTCGCCGACGTGGGTACGAGCAGCGCGTCGGCGCCTTCATCCCCGCCGGTCCTGTCGGCCGCGTTGTGGCGGACCCGGGCGGTCTCGCCGTCGGTGAAGAACACTTCGCCGCCGAACGGGTCGGCCACGGCTGCCGCCCCGTCGCGCAACGCCACGTTGACGGCGACCAGCATGCTGCCGACCGCGTAGTTCAGGGTGCCGCACAAGGGGTCCACCAGCCACTGGCGCGGCGCCCCGGTGGCACCCTGCTGCCCGCTCTCCTCGCCGAGCACCGCGTCATCGGGCCTGGCGGCACGGATGGACCCGAGGATCGCCTTCTCGGCCTCGATATCGGCGTCGGTGGCGAAGTCCCCGGCACCCTTGTCGATGCGGGTGAGGCGCTGTCCGTACATCCCCCGCACCACGTCCGCGCCGGCACGCGCCGCCGCTATCGCAACCTCGGCATCGTCCTGGCCCGCGTATGAGTTGATCACGCCGCGCAGGATACCGACGGCGAGGCCGCATCAACCGATCGGCCGACCCCCGAGTCGTCCGCCGGGGGAGCGGAGGGGAGCTTGTAGGCCGACGGGGGCGGGCGGGACACGGACCCAGGATGGAGAACAGAGCGGGACAGCCGAACGACTCGCTCCGAATCGACTCACTCCGAGGAGCCACCATGAAGAAGATGTCGCTGCGTACCCGTGTCCTGACCGGTACCGTCGCTGCCGCCGCCCTCGGTGCCGGTACGTTCGGCGCCGTTTCCGCCAACGCTGCCACCCCGGCCGCCGCCCCCGCCGCGGCCGTCAAGGCCGACGCGGCCAACAAGAACGTCATGCGGACGAGCCAGCTGACGATCGAGGCCGCCACGGAGGCGGCGCAGGCGACGCTGGACGCCGCGGAGAAGGAGAACCAGCGTGTCTCCGTGGCCGTCGTCGACCGCAACGGCAACACCATCGTGACGCTGCGCGGCGACGGCGCGGGCCCGCAGTCCCCGGAGTCGGCCGTGAAGAAGGCGTACACCGCCGTCTCCTGGAACGCCCCGACGTCCGAGCTGGTCAAGCGCCTGGAGCAGGCCCCGAACCTGAAGGACATCCCCGGCACACTGTTCCTCGGCGGCGGCGCCCCGGTGCAGGTCAAGGGTGCCCCGGTCGCGGGCATCGGCGTGGCCGGCGCCCCCAGCGGCGACCTCGACGAGAAGTTCGCCCGCGCGGGCGTCGCCGCCCTCGCGAAGTAACTCACGCATCGGTCGGCACGGAACGGCGTTCCTCCGCCCGGATGCCCGTGACGACCACGACGACGACGCAGAGCGCGATGGTCCCCTCCGCCCAGAAGAAGGCGACGTAGTCGACCAGGGAGCCGATGGGCGGAGCGCCGGGCGCGGTGTTGCGGAAGGCGGCCAGAGCGAACAGGGTGGCGGCCATCCAGCTGAGAGCCGGCCACGTCAGGCCCTTGCGCCGGGTGACGAGGAACCAGCTTCCGATGATCACGGAGACGGCCAGCGCCCACATCGCCGCCATCATGAAGACGGCGAAGGCCAGGGCGCTGCCCGAGCGCTCCAGTCCGGCTTCGAACACCGCCGCGCCACCGATCGTGGAGGCATCCACGTCGGCGACGAAGAGCGCGTCGCTGTTGGACAGGGTCATACGGACGGGCACCGGCTCGCCGCCCTGCAGTGCGCCGAACTCCAGCGTCGTGTCGTAGGCGTCGAACGGGTAGTCCGTGACCGAACCGCCGGTCAGCGTCACGGGCACGTCCACGGACGTGATGCGGCTGTGCGCGCGGAACGTGAGGTCTCCCCGGACGGAGGGGGACGTCTGCAGGGTCAGGTCCGCGGTGGGCGAAACACCGCCCGCCTCCGCCAGACGGCCACGAGGTGTGACCAGCACGCGCAGGACCAGCTCCCTGCCCGCCGCATCGACGCGCTGCACCGAAGCCACGACGTCCACCCTGTCGGGGGCCGAGCTGCCCGTGCTGTGACGGACGCTCAGGGCCTGGCGTTCCTCGAACTGGAGCCACACCCCGGCGACGACGGCCGCGGCCACGGCGAGGAGAACGGCTCCCGCGGCGACAAGCCTGCCGCGGGCCGGTGAGAAGCGTCTCATCGTGGCCACAGCCCTTCCGTGCGGTGGGAGGGGTCAGTCGACCGGCTCGCCGGGCTGGTCGTGCGTGGCGCAGTGGATGCCACCGCCGCCGGAGGCGATGGTGTCGATCACGACCGGCACGATGTCGCGCTTCGGGAAGTGCTCCTGCAGAATCCCGCGGGCCCTGTCGTCGGCCTTGCGGTCACCGAACCGCGGCATGAACACCGAGTCGTTGGCCACGTAGAAGTTGGCGTACGTCGACACGAAGTCGTCGCCCTCGCCCGTGATCCTGTCGAGGTCGGGCTGCGGCAGCTCGATCACTTCGAAACGCCGGCCACGTGCGTCGGTCGCCTTCTCCAGTACCGCCCTGGCCTGGTCCGCCGCGCGCGACCAGGAGTCCGGGGGCGTACCGGGGAACGACTGGTCCAGCAGAACCACGCCGGGAGCGGTGAACCGGACGAGGCTGTCCACGTGGGCGTCGGTGATGTCCTGGCCGCGTACACCCTTCAGCCACACCACCTTCTCGACCCCCAGGGTCTCCTTGAGGTCGGCCTCGATGTCGTCCCTGCTCAGACCCGGGTTGCGGTTCTCGTTGACGATCGAGCTCTCGGTGAGCAGCAGCGTGCCCTCGCCGTCCGTCTCGAAGGAGCCGCCCTCGGCGACGAGGGGCGCCTCGACGCGCGGGATCTTGTACGTGGACAGGAGGGTGCGGCCGACGCGGGCGTCGTTCGTGTGCTCCTGCTTGTTGCCCCAGCCGTTGAAGTTGAAGTCGACGCCGATGACCTCGCCGTTCTCCTCGACGAACACCGGGACGGTGTCGCGGGCCCACAGGTCGTCGACCGCGAGCGGGATGACCTCGACCTGCGAGCCGCAGGCCCGCTGGGCGGCCTTCTGCTGGTCCGGCCTGGCCATCATGACGACGTACTCGTAGTCGGCGACGGCGCGGGCGATGCGGGCGATGTCCTCGCGGACGTACGGAAGGTCCTCCCCCCAGACCGAATCCAGGGCGGGCCACGACATGAAGGTGCGTGCGTGGCTGTCCCACTCCGCGCCGAACCGCAGCTTTCCCTCGGCTTCGAGGTCCGAGCCTGTGCCGGAGGTCCCGGAGTACGAGGAGTCGCCAGGGCCGCAGGCCGCGGCGCCGAACGCCAGCGCGCCGAGTCCGGCGAGGGTTCGCAGGGCTGTGCGGCGGGTGGGGGGAAAGTGGGACACGAGGTGCTCCGATCGTGGATTTTCAAGGCTATCCGGGGGCGGCGAACACGGCGCGGTGGTCAGTGGCGCTGGAGTGGGCAGCGCCGGTGTGAGCGGCCGTCCGGACTGACTGCACGTGGCAGCACTCTGACACTGACTGAAAATTCAGTCAAGTCACCCCTGTCCGGTGCTCGGCGCCAAGGGCCGTGCCGACGGGCGGACCGAAGGCCGGGCCCGGCGCCGGGCCCGCCGGCCGAGGTGTGACACCTCGGCCTCGATCCCCTCGCGCATCCTGGCGCGCGCGTCCTCCAGGGGCAGGATGTCGCCGAGCCATCGGGTGCTGAGGCCTTCGAGCAGCGCGGTCAGCCGTTCCGCCGAGGCGACGAGCGCGGATTCCGGTGCCGTCGGCTGGACCCTGCCCAGCTGGTCGGCCACCTCGCGGACCCAGATCACGCTCGCGAGGGTCAGTTCGCCCCGCAGCTCGGGATCGAAGACGGCGCTCGCGCGCAGCTCGCCCCACGCGGTGCTGTTCTCCCGGACGTGCGGGGTGTCCTGGAGCTCCAGCAGCAGCGCCTGCTCCAGCTCGCCGAGCGGACTGTCGGGGAGGGCGTCGCCCGGCTGCTCGGCGGTGTAGCGCTCGGCGCGGCTGTTGACGTGGGCCAGTGTCCGCCGGAGCAGGCCGGCCCGGTCCTCGAAGTGGTAGTAGATCAGGGCCTTGGAGACGCCCGCCTCCGCTGCCAGCTCCTCCACCCGCAGCCCTCGCACGCCGCGGCGTGCGATGACTCTGGCCGCTGCTTCGAGAATGTCCGTTCTGCGGTCGCTCACCTTGGGTCCTTCTCCTCGTGGGTGCCGTCCGGCGGCGCCAGTCGCTTTCTGTCTCACATTGACTGAAACTTTAGTCAAGTGCACGATCGTCTCCACACCGCCGCAGTTCCGCACCGCCGAAAAGAGCCAGCGCATGTCCACTCAGCCCCCGGGCGCGAAGCCTGTCCGCACGGCGCTGTCAGCCCATGACCCGTACGAGATAGGGGGCTACCGCCTCCACGCACGCCTGGGCGCCGGAGGCATGGGTGTGGTGTATCTCGCGTACACGCTGGGCGGGCGGCCCATCGCGCTCAAGGCGGTGCGGGAGGACTTCGCGACGGACCCCGGATTCCGTCAGCGGTTCGCCGACGAGGTCGCCAGCGCCCGACGTATCCATGGGCTGTTCACGGCGCAGGTCGTCGACTCCGGAGTCGACGACCCGGTCCCGTGGCTCGCCACCGCCTACGTTCCCGGCCCCTCCCTCGCGCAGGTGGTCCAGCGCCACGGTCCGCTTCCGTCCCGCACGGTGCTGCTGCTCGTCGCCGGTATCGCGGAGGCCTTGCAGGCCATTCATCGGGCCGGAGTCGTCCACCGGGACCTCAAGCCGGCCAACGTACTGATCGCGGAGGACGGCCCGCGCGTCATCGACTTCGGCATCGCCCGGGCGGCCGACGCCACCGGACTCACCGGTACCGGCCTGCGCATCGGCACCGCCGCGTACATGGCACCCGAACAGGCCATGGGCCTGCCCGTGACCCCCGCCGCCGACGTCTTCGCGCTCGGCGCACTCGCCGCGTACGTGGCCGGTGGCGCACTGCCCTTCGGGACCGGACCCGAGCCGACCACGCTGTACCGGGTGGTGCACGAGCCGCCCGACCTCTCGCGGGTGCCGCACGAACTGCACGAGCTGCTGTGGGGCTGCCTCTCCAAACAGCCCGAGGCCCGGCCGGCGCCGGGCGACATCATCGCGGCCGTGCGCGCGCACCCACTCGTCGCGTCCTCACTCGAATTCACCCACGGCTGGCTCCCCGCCGGCGTACGCAGGGAGATCGGAGATGGCGGCGAGCAGCCGGCGCCCGTCCCCTCGCATGCGGCCCCCACCCACGCCGGGCCGACGCCCACTCATGCCCAGTCGACGCTCCTGGCAGACGTGGTGAGCCCCCGGCTCGCCCGCGCAGACGGCGTGGTCCAGGACGGACCTGCGGATCCACCGCCGCGTCCTCGCCGGCGGCGTCGGCGCCGGGGTGTGCTGGCGGGGGCGGCCGTCGCCGTCGCGCTCGTGTCGGCGGGCTCCGCTCTGTACGTCACGGGGCTTCCCGGGAAGCCCGGCGGGGGAGTCCCGGGCGCGGAGCGGCGGCCCGGCTCGTCCGCCTCCTCGGTGGAGACGCCGTCGGCGCCCGCGGCGCAGACACCGTCGGCCTCAGCCTCATCGGCGCCGCCGCCCGCGGGGCACACGCCGGGTTACGCGGACGCCGAACTGACCGCCCCCGATCCGAGCTACGAATTCGACCTCCGGGCAGGGAAGGTGGTCCCCGCCGAGACCGCGTCCTGGTACCTGGCGTGGAGCGGGGACACGTTCGTGCCGCCGGAGGACAGCGACGCCTTCGTCGCGGCCGGATACGTCCTGAGCCCGGCGGACTGCGAGCGGGGAATCGAGACGGAGCCGGTGACGGAACTGCTCTTCGACGATCTCGTCGACGAACGCCCGTTCTGCGTCCGGAGCCCCGATCAGAAGGAGATCGTGATCGTCCGGCTCGTTGAGGCCGAGGCGGAGGACGGACCCGTCACGGTCGTCCTGAGCCACTACACCAGGGGCGATTGACGCGCTTCTCCCGTACCCCTCCGGCGTACGCGAGCCGGTGGGCCCGCTAGGGTTGGGCGCCATGGCGTCCCGTAATACCCGGATTCTCGAAGCAGCCGCACGGGTGATCGCCCGGCGCGGTGTCCGCGGCCTGCGTGTGGAAGAACTCGCGGCCGAGGCGGGTGTGTCCACCGGGCTGATCTACTACCACTTCAAGGACCGCACCGGGATCCTGCGCCACACGCTTGAGTTCATCAACGACCGCGCGGAGCGCTACACGACGCTCCGCGACCCGGACGAGCCGCCTCTCGGCCCGCGCGAGGAACTCGAACAGATCCTGCTCCTGGAACTGCAGGACACCGAGCAGGTCCGGGAGAACAGTGCGGCGTGGGGCGAGCTGCGGGCGAGCGCCGTCTTCGATCCGGCTCTGCGTGAGGACCTGGCCAGGGCGACGCTGGTCTGGGTGCAGGAAGTAGCCGCCCTGCTGGGCCAGGTGAAGCCCATGGTGCCCGCCGCGACGCTGGCCGCCGCTGCCGAGAGGCTCACTGCGCTGGTGGAAGGGCTGAGCATGCGCTGGCTCAGCGGCGGTCTGCGGATCGATCACGCGCGGTCACTCGTCGAGGGCGCCGTCGAGGCGGAACTGACGGGCCTGGACCAGCGGTAGCGGGCCCTCCGCCGCGCTTCCCCTCCTTCTGCGTGCTTCGTTCCGCATGAATGTGTCGCGACCCCTGGCTGAATTTTCAGCCAGTGCCACAGTGATGCCACCGAGGGGGCGGATCCCGGCCCCGAACCGGACCTGGTGCTCACCGACGACGACGCACGCACACCCGCCCCCGGGCCACCGCTTGTGCGGCCCGGGGCGGGTGCGTGTGGCCTGTACGGGCCATGGGTCTCCGCGCTCGGCGTCAGCCTGCCAGTTCAGCGGTGGCCGCGGCCACCGCGCCGCTGTTGCGGGTACGGGTGCCGTTCAGCCGGTCCCGGTGCTCGGCGATCTGCGCCTTCTGGATCTTCGAATCCTCGGCGAACCACACCGCGACCAGATCCGTCTTCTCCTTGCAGTCGATCTCCGCGAGCGCGACGGCGATTTCCTCCTCCGACGCCGGACCGCCTTCCACGTGGGGCGCGATCTCCGTCGCCTCGAAGGGGGTGGCGGCCGAATAGCCTTCGCTCTTCATGCACTGCGACCATTCGGCCGTGGCCTGCTTCACGGCCGGGGCCCGCATGGACTCCGTAAAGCTGATGCCGTTCAGTTCGGATACGAACGCCAGGTCATCGGGCGAAGGCTGCTTCAGCTTGTTCTTCGCCCACCCCGAGCAGCCCCCCTCGTGGATCTTCTTGCCCTTGTAGGACTCGGGGGCGGGTTCGGCTGCCCTTGCCGCACCGGGGGTGTTCGGCTTGGCGGGCTTGGAGTGCCCGGTCAGTACCTGGACCTCTTCGTCGGTCAGCTCGGGCATCTTCTGCCGCACCTGCCTGGTCAGCGCCTCGGACAGGCCGTACCCGTACCGGGCGGCTGCCTGCCGGTCGGTGAGCCCGTATCTGCGCTCCATGTTGGCGTCGTTGTCGTTCGGCGGCGGGGTCGTGCCGGCCAGCGGCAGCTCTATGGAGATGCCATAGCCGCCCATGCACTTCTCCTGGAGGTTCCGCGACGCCTGATCCAGCGCCACGGTGTCCTGGTAGGTCTGCATGTAGTCCTCCAGCGGCAGGGACAGGCCCTTGGCCAGGCCCCGGTCCGGAGTCGCCCTGGGCCAGTTCTCCTTGTTCACCATCGGCTTGTTCTCCGCCACCGGCGTCGTCCCGGCGGTGTCCGGGACGGTCCCCGCGCCGCATCCGGTGATCAGAGCCGTGGCCGCCGCCATGACCACGGCGGTGCGCTTGTTCCAGTTCATGGTGATGATTCCTCTGTACGGCAGTGGCGGCTCAGGCGAAGTGCTGCGAGGCGTTCTCGTTCTTGAGCGCGGAGGTCAGGTTGGTCAGATTGCAGTCGCCCCAGGACTCGTTGTGGGCGAAGTACTGCGAGGTGCCGCCGTAACCCGAGTTGTAGTACACGCGGTAGTTGTCGACGTAGGAACAGTTCTGCACCGAGGCCGCGTTGTTCTTCACGTACTGCCCCGCCCCGTAGCCGTTGCCGTTGAAGACGTAGCGGTACGTCGTCAGGGACGATCCCTGGTACTGGCTCGAGCCCGAATAATCGGAGACGTTCCCGTAGAAGGCCGCCCAGCTGGTGACGTAGCGGCCGTTCTGAATGGCCAGCTCCTTGGAGTTGTACAGCAGCCAGAGATCGCCCTCGGAGCAACTGATCCACGGCACACTGCAGTTGCTCGTGACCTTGTACTCGGCGGCCTGCGCCGGCGTGGCGGTGGCCAGCAGCCCCGCACCGGCGGCGATCGCGGTGACGACCGCACTGATCCTGGTGCGCACCGACATGTTCCTCATACCGCGCATTTCCTTCTCCCTCGTTGGATCGTCATTGGGGTCAGCCCGTCTGCGCCGCTGCGGCGAGCGTGCGGATGGCGGGCAGGTCGGCGTAGAGGTTGTTGCCGGGGCACTCGGTGGGGTAGCCGTCACGGTGGCCGGAGATCCGGTCCATGGTGACCTTCTGGTTCTTGGTGAACTTGCCGTTGTCGGCGGCTGCGGTGAGGACGACGGTCCCGGACGCGTCGTGGCCGTACAGGCCGAGCTTCCAGGCGGCGACCCCGGCCACCGCGTCGAGCACCGGCGGTGAGGAGATCGCGTCGTTGTAGTTGCCGAGGACGGCGACGGCGGAGGTGTCCGTGTTGAACCCGTAGGTCTGCGCGCCGAGTACGGGCTTGTCGATGCCGCCCGCGCGGCCCTCGAAGACGGTGCCGCACTTGTCGACGAGGAACTGGTAGCCGATGTCGTTCCAGCCCTGACTCTGTACGTGGTACAGGAAGATCGCCCGGATGATGTCGGGGGACTGCTCGCAGGTGTAGTCGTTGGTGCCGGCCGTGTGGTGGGTGAACACCACCTTCGTGTCCGTGGTGTACGTCGCCGGGTCCTTGACCAGTGACTCGTCGGCACCCCAGCCCGAGCGCGGAGTGACGACGGGCTGAGGAGCCGTGCTCGCGGTGGCCGCGGTGGTGGCGAACGACGTGGAGGAGGCCGCGGCGGCGTCCGGGTCCACGAGCTCCACCCGCAGCCCGGCGGGCAGCCGCGACAGCTTGCCGTGCTGCCCGGTCACCCTGACCTGCACGCCGTCGGAAGGCCCGGTCCACAGCGGCTGGGTCCCGGCGCGCGCCTCGCCCACTGCGGTGCCGGGCCCGACCTCGGGCGTACGTACGTCGAGTTCGAGCTCACGCCAGCCGGACCAGACGCCGGAGGCGTTGTCACGGGTACGGACCTGCGCCGTGCCGCCGAGCTCGGCGCGCGGGTCGGTCCAGGTGACACCGATCATGCTGAACGGTTCGGTGTGGCGGGCGGACAGCGCGCGCTGACCGGGGTCGGAGCCGTGCAGCGCGATGCTCCGCACTCCGTCCGGCAGTTGTGCCGCGGGCGTCGCCGGGGAGGTGAGACCGAGGGTCGCGAGGGCGACGGCGGTGGCCGCCACCACCCTGGTGGTGCGACGGAAGAGGTGCGGGTTCACTGGGCTCCTTCAGGGACTGCGAATGTTCCGGGTGGGGGATTCACTGCCGCACGTGGTCCGGCCGAAGGCGCCGGTAGCGGTGGCGCGTTGGGCGTACTTGCCACTTTCGGGCGACGCGAATTCGCCGTGTTTATACACCATCGGAATCGAAGGATGCCAAGCAGCCGACAAATCGGGCCAGGTCAGGGCCCCGTGACCGCCGAGGGAGCCCGCGCGGCCACAAGTCGCTTATACAGCACCGCATTTCAAGGACCGGCCTGTCGCCGCATTCTTTATCCCGGTCGGTCGGCTGGGATGTGTTGACGGACGTGCGAGAAATAGGCGCGTTTTCTTCGCGGCGCTCTCTTCCAGGCAGATTTTCGCGGCCGCATGATACTGCATGTACGCGCCAAGTGTTCGAGTGGGCGGGCTCCCCACGGCATCGCGGAGCGATCCTGGAGTGGCGTCGGCCCGTACCCGCTAAGCTGCGAAAGCCTCGTGGGGGAAGTCCGGTCGAATTCCGGCGCTGACCCGCAACGGTAGGCGGAGCCCGTCCAACGGCTTCGCAAGCCCGAATACCCACGGTGGTGAGAGCTCTGTCAATTCGCCGTGGACTGCGAGAGGCGCTGCACAGGACGCTTCGCGTCCGGGCTGCTCCTTGGGTTGCGTAGGTGCACGGCCTGAGGCGAAAGCGATCCGCCCGTGGTCACTCCCCTCGAACGCATACCTGCCGCGCCCTCGCGCACGGCCCGCGCCGCCGGCGGGCCTGCCCCTCCCCGGCGCGTACCCCTGCCTCTCCTCCTGATCACCCTGTGCGCGCTGCTTCCGCTCTCCCTTGTCTGTGGCGCCGGAATCGGAGCCTCCGGGATCTCCTGGGGAGATGTGCTGCGCTATCTGTCGGCCGGCCTGACGGGAGGCTCCATAGCTCCCGGCGAAGTCCCCGGGTACACCATCGTCTGGGAACTGCGCTTTCCACGAGCCGTGCTGGCCGCGGTGGTCGGGGCCGGCCTGTCGGCCATCGGCGTCGCCGTGCAGGCCATGGTCCGCAACGCCCTGGCCGACCCGTTCGTCCTCGGTATCTCCTCCGGCGCGGCAGTCGGCGCCAACGCCGTACTCATCTTCGGAGCCTTCGGCGCGCTCGGCATCTGGGCCCTGTCCACCGCCGCCTTCCTCTCCGCACTCCTCGCGATGATGCTCGTGTACGCGATCGCCCGCACCGCTCGCGGCCTGACCCCTCTGAGACTGGTCCTGACGGGCACGGCCATGTACTACGGCTTCTCGGCCGTCACGACGTTCATGGTGTTCGCCGCCGAGCAGGGCGAGGCCGCACGCTCCGCGATGATGTGGATGCTCGGCAGCCTCGGGGGCGCAACTTGGTCCTCCGTACCGATTGCCGCAGGTGCCGTGATCGGTGGCCTCGCCCACCTCGCCTGGTCGGCGCGTCGCCTCAACGCCCTGGCGATGGGCGACGAGACGGCCGCCGCTCTCGGAGTGGACGCGGGGAGACTGCGCAAGGAGTTGTTCCTGGTCTCCGCCGCGGTCACAGGGGCGCTGGTCGCGGTGAGCGGAGCGATCGGCTTCGTCGGCCTGATGGTCCCGCACGCGGTGCGGATGCTGGTCGGCGCGGATCACCGCCGACTGCTGGCCGTCGCACCGCTCGCGGGGGCCGTCCTGCTGATCTGGGTGGACATCCTCTCGCGCGTCGTGCTCGCACCCGCCGAACTGCCGGTGGGCGTACTGACAGCGATCATCGGCGTGCCGTGCTTCGTCCTGCTGATGCGCCGCCGCTCGTACACCTTCGGGGGCGCATGATGCAGATCGAAATCGATGAGCTGACGGTCGAGATCGCCGGTGCGCGTCTGGTGGAGGACATCACACTGCGAGCGGGCAGCGGCCGGCTGGTCGGCCTGGTGGGGCCCAACGGCAGCGGTAAGTCCACCCTGCTGCGCTGCGTCTACCGGGCCCTGCGTCCCTCCGCCGGAACGGTCCGGATCGGGGGCGAGGACCTGTACGCCATGAGCCCGCGCGAAGGTGCCCGCCGGCTGGCCGCGCTTCCGCAGGAGGCGACGTACGAGTTCGACTTCACCGTCGCCGAGATCGTGGCGATGGGGAGGATGCCGCACCAGCGACCGGTGGCGCGTCCGACCGAGGAGGACCGGCGGACGTGCGAGGCGGCGCTTGCGGAGGTCGGGGCCGCCCATCTGACCGACCGTGGCTTCCTGACCCTCTCCGGCGGCGAGAAACAGCGCGTCCTGATCGCCCGGGCCATGGCCCAGCAGCCACGGGTGCTGGTGCTCGACGAGCCCACCAACCACCTGGACATCGCCCAGCAGCTGGAGGTGCTGGCCCTGGTACGCGACAGCGGACTGACCGTGCTCACCGCGCTGCACGACCTCAACCTCGCCGCACTCCACTGCGACCTCCTCCACGTCATCGACGGAGGCCGGATCGTCGCGTCCGGCGCCCCGCACGACGTCCTCACGGCCGAGCTGCTGGCCGAGGTCTTCGGCGTACGCGCGCACCGGGTGCCGCACCCGGAGACAGGCGCCGTACAGCTGCTCTTCGACCGTCTCCTGCCTGCCCGTTCCTCTTCATAGCCCGTCCCCCCTTCACAAGGAGCCACAGCCACCATGCCCAACCTGGCACGTCCCGCCGCACTCGGCCTCGCCCTCACCGCCGTCATGGTTCTCAGCGGATGCGGCGCCGAGGTCACCCCGCAGGACGGGGACGAGAAGTCACGCGCGGCCGGGGGCCACTATCCGGTGACCGTCGAGAACTGCGGTGAGAAGAAGACCTACGACAAGGCACCGCAGCGCGTGGTCACCAACGACGTAGGAATCACCGAGATCATGTTCGCTTTGGGGCTCGAGGACCACATGGCGGGCTATGTGATGCCCGACGACAAGGGCGATCTGACGTCTGTCCCCTGGAAGGGCGGCTACGAGAAGACCGCCTGGCTGTCCAAGCGGACGATCAACAAGGAACTGGTCCTGGAGGCCCGCGCCGACCTGGTCTTCGCGGGCTGGAACTACGGCTTCAACGAGGGGGACGGGTTCACCCCGGCGGTGCTGGAGAAGGTGGGGATCGGCTCGTACCTGCTGAGCGAGTCGTGCCGCAACGGCCAGGGCAAGGCCCGGGGGGTGATGCCGCCGCTCGAAGCGCTCTACACCGATCTGCGGAACCTGGGAAGGATCTTCGACGTCGAGAAGCGCGCCGAAACCCTCGTCGCACGGTTCGAGAAGCAGGTGGCCGAAGCACAGGCGACCGCCCTGAAGGGCGCTGACCGGCCGAGGGTGTTCCTCTACGACGACGGCCGGGACAAGCCCTTCACCTCGGGTGCCTACGCCGGACCGCACGACATCATCACCAGGGCGGGCGGCGATCACGTCATGAAGGACCTCAAGGACAGCTGGACGACGGTGGGCTGGGAGACGGTCGTCGAGCGCGACCCCGAGGTGATCGTCATCAACAACTACGGAGACACCAGCGCGGACCAGAAGCGGGAGTTCCTGAAGTCGTATCCGCCACTGGCCAAGGTCTCAGCCATCAAGAACGACCGCATCGTCGTCCTCGACTACGTGGACCTGGTCGAGAGCCCGCGCAACCCCGCGGCCATCACCTCGCTGGCCGCGGCACTGAGGAACTCGAAGGGCGACTCCTAGCGGAATGCCTGCTGGAGCCGCGGCCGGGGCTGCGGGGCCGGGGCGGGGTGCTGGTCGGCGCCCCGGCCCGGTCATTTTCGGTCAGATGTCCCGGAAGATCTCGATCTGCGCACCCACCGAGTTCAGCCGTTCCGCCAGGTCCTCGTACCCCCGGTTGATCACGTACACGTTGCGCAGGACCGACGTGCCCTCGGCCGCCATCATCGCGAGCAGGACCACCACCGCAGGACGCAGCGCGGGCGGGCACATCATTTCGGCGGCGCGCCAGCGGGTCGGGCCCTCGACCAGTACGCGGTGCGGGTCCAGGAGTTGGAGCCTGCCGCCCAGGCGGTTGAGGTCGGTCAGGTAGATGGCCCGGTTGTCGTAGACCCAGTCGTGGATCAGGGTCTGGCCGTGCGCCGACGCCGCGATGGCGGCGAAGAACGGCACGTTGTCGATGTTGAGGCCGGGGAACGGCATCGGGTGGATCTTGTCGATCGGCGCCTCCAGCTTGGAGGGCCGGACCGTCAGGTCCACCAGCCGGGTGCGGCCGTTGTCGGCGGCGTACTCCGGCGTACGGTCGCAGTCGACGCCCATCTCCTCCAGCACCGCGAGCTCGATCTCCATGAACTCGATCGGTACCCGGCGGATCGTCAGCTCGGACTCCGTCACCACCGCGGCGGCCAGCAGGCTCATCGCCTCGACCGGGTCCTCGGACGGGAAGTAGTCGACGTCCACGTCGATCTGCGGGACGCCGTGCACGGTCAGCGTCGTCGTGCCGATGCCCTCGACCCCGACGCCCAGTGCTTCGAGGAAGAAGCACAGGTCCTGGACCATGTAGTTGGAGGACGCGTTACGGATGATGGTCGTGCCGTCGTGCCGGGCGGCGGCCAGCAGCGCGTTCTCGGTCACCGTGTCGCCGCGCTCGGTCAGCACGATGGGGCGGCCGGGGGTGACCGAGTGGTCGACCTGCGCGTGGTAGAGCCCGTCCGTCGCGGCGATCTCCAGGCCGAACCGGCGCAGCGCGATCATGTGCGGCTCGATGGTCCGCGTACCGAGGTCGCAGCCGCCCGCGTACGGCAGGGTGAATCGGTCGACCCGGTGCAGAAGCGGGCCGAGGAACATGATGATGGAACGGGTCCGGCGCGCGGCGTCCGCGTCGATGGCCGCGAGGTCGAGCTCGGCGGGCGGGACGATCTCCAGGTCCACGCCGTCGTTGATCCAGCGGGTGCGCACCCCGATGGAGTTGAGCACCTCCAGCAGCCGGAAGACCTCTTCGATGCGCGCCACCCGGCGCAGGACCGTGCGGCCCTTGTTGAGGAGCGTCGCGCAGAGCAGCGCGACACACGCGTTCTTGCTCGTCTTGACTTCGATGGAGCCGGAGAGCCGACGGCCGCCCACCACTCTGAGGTGCATGGGGCCCGCGTAGCCGAGCGACACGATCTCGCTGTCGAGAGCCTCGCCGATACGGGCGATCATCTCAAGGCTGATGTTCTGGTTGCCGCGCTCGATCCGGTTGACCGCGCTCTGGCTCGTGCCGAGCGCGTCGGCCAGCTGTGTCTGTGTCCAGCCCCGGTGCTGACGGGCGTCACGGATGAGCTTGCCGATGCGTACGAGGTAGTCGTCTTCCATGCGCGAACGTTATCTCAGATATGAGATGAAGATCGCGCCGGGGGGTGGTGTCCGTGTCGGTCGTGCGCCGGGCCGTGGACGCGCCCCCTTCTCATGGTGCGTCAGGTCTGACGGACCGGCAGGTCGAGCGCGTCCGTACGGGTGGGTCGCGGGGGAGTGGGGTCCTCAGCGTCCGCCGGCCGGTTCGAAGCCGGCCAGCATCTGTTCCAGGGCCGTCTGGTCCGGCCCGACAAAGGGGGCGGAACCGGCCGCCGAGCCCAGCGTGTCGATCATCCGCCCGGTGATCCCCGGGGCGGGCGGCAGATGCGTGGAGAGGACGAGCTCCGGCTTCCTGTCCCGCAACAGCTCGAACGTGCCGAGGAACCGCCGCTCGTCCACGTTCTGCACCCAGGGGCTGTCCACCGTGGCCCACAGCAGCTGGGCGGCCCGCAGGTCCTCCGTGCCGACCGCGCCGACGTCGGGGCCCTCCGCCAGGTCCGCGCTCGGCAGCGGTCCGCCGAAGCAGTCGGAGCTGAAGCACACTCCGGTGAGGTCGTCGAAGAAGCCCACGGTCGCGGGGTTGTCGAACAGCGGCGGCCGGAAGCCGGTCAGTGTGCGGTCGCCGACATCCAGCGACTGCCCCGGATTGAGCAGATGCAGCCGGTCCATCGGCAGCGGCCGTTCGCAGGACATGATCCCGACGGCCAGGAACGTCGTCACGAGGCGCGCCTCGGGCGCCGCGGCCAGCAGATCGAAGATCCCGCCGGTGTGGTCCCGGTCCGGGTGCGTGAGCCAGATCCAGCGCACATCGGCGGGGTCGATGACGGTGGAGAGGGTCTCCAGGAAGTTCCGGTCGGGCAGTCCGAGTCCCGTGTCGATGACGACGGGCTGGGCGGAGTGGAGGACGAAGGCGTTGGCGGGGATGTGCCCGATCCCGGGCACCTCGAGACTGTCGCTGATGACGCTGACATCCGGACGGATCCTGTGGACGTGCATGGCGGACTCCAGGCCCCCCGGGGCTGGTGATCGCTCGCGGTCTCTGTTTCCATCCTCTGTCAGGCCCGGCCCCGCCGCTCATCGAGTCGATGAGGGCCGAGCCGAAGCGGACCGGGACACGGCGCCCGGGCATGACCGCGCGGCGGCGATGTACTAGAGTTATCTCGACATCGAGATATCTGCCGAGGCGTACCGCAGCCGCCGCTCGGTAAGGGTTACCTAACTAAGCCTTACCTTAGTGGATGGTGGGGGCCGTAGGCGGCACCACGCGGCGCCGGCCGCCAATGAGGCGCGGCGCGGTAGTACGCGCACATTGAAGAAGGAGACTGTCGTGTCGGCGAACAGCTTCGACGCCCGCAGCACGCTGCGCGTGGGCGACGAGTCGTACGAGATCTTCAAGCTGGACAAGGTCGAGGGCTCCGCGCGCCTCCCTTACAGCCTGAAGGTGCTGCTGGAGAACCTGCTCCGCACCGAGGACGGCGCGAACATCACCGCCGACCACATCCGGTCGCTGGGCAACTGGGACTCGCAGGCCCAGCCCAGCGAGGAGATCCAGTTCACGCCGGCCCGCGTGATCATGCAGGACTTCACCGGCGTCCCGTGTGTCGTGGACCTCGCCACCATGCGTGAGGCCGTGAAGGAGCTGGGCGGCGACCCGGCGAAGATCAACCCGCTGGCTCCGGCCGAGCTGGTCATCGACCACTCCGTCATCGCCGACAAGTTCGGCACCAACGAGGCGTTCGCGCAGAACGTCGAGCTGGAGTACGGCCGCAACAAGGAGCGCTACCAGTTCCTGCGCTGGGGCCAGACCGCCTTCGACGAGTTCAAGGTCGTCCCCCCGGGCACCGGCATCGTCCACCAGGTCAACATCGAGCACCTGGCGCGTACGGTCATGGTCCGCAACGGCCAGGCGTACCCCGACACCCTCGTCGGCACCGACTCGCACACCACGATGGTCAACGGCCTCGGCGTGCTGGGCTGGGGCGTCGGCGGCATCGAGGCCGAGGCCGCGATGCTCGGCCAGCCGGTCTCCATGCTCATCCCGCGCGTCGTCGGCTTCAAGCTGACCGGAGAGCTCCCGGCCGGCACCACCGCCACCGACCTCGTGCTGACCATCACCGAGATGCTCCGCAAGCACGGCGTCGTCGGCAAGTTCGTCGAGTTCTACGGTGAGGGCGTCGCCGCCACCTCCCTCGCGAACCGCGCCACCATCGGCAACATGTCGCCGGAGTTCGGCTCCACCGCCGCGATCTTCCCGATCGACGACGAGACGCTGAAGTACCTCCGTCTGACCGGCCGCGACGCCCAGCAGGTCGCGCTCGTCGAGGCGTACGCCAAGGAGCAGGGCCTCTGGCTGGACCCGGCCGCCGAGCCGGACTTCTCCGAGAAGCTGGAGCTCGACCTCTCCACGGTCGTCCCCTCCATCGCAGGCCCGAAGCGCCCGCAGGACCGTATCGTCCTCGCGAACGCCAAGGCCCAGTTCGCCCAGGACGTACGCAACTACGTCGCCGACGACGAGGAGGCGGGCAAGGAGTCCTTCCCGGCCTCCGACTCCCCGGCCACCGCCAACGGCGTCCCGACGAACCCGGTCACCGTGACCGCCCCCGACGGCACGACGTACGAGATCGACCACGGCGCCGTCACCGTCGCCGCGATCACCTCGTGCACCAACACCTCGAACCCGTACGTCATGGTCGCCGCCGCGCTCGTCGCGAAGAAGGCCGTGGAGAAGGGCCTGACCCGCAAGCCGTGGGTCAAGACCACCCTCGCCCCGGGCTCGAAGGTCGTCACCGACTACTTCGACAAGGCGGGCCTGACCCCGTACCTCGACAAGGTCGGCTTCAACCTCGTCGGCTACGGCTGCACCACCTGCATCGGCAACTCCGGCCCGCTGCCGGACGAGGTCTCCAAGGCGGTCAACGAGCACGACCTGGCCGTGACCTCGGTGCTCTCCGGCAACCGTAACTTCGAGGGCCGGATCAACCCCGACGTCAAGATGAACTACCTGGCGTCCCCGCCGCTGGTCGTCGCGTACGCCATCGCCGGTTCGATGAAGGTCGACATCACCAAGGACGCCCTCGGCGTCGACCAGGACGGCAAGCCCGTCTTCCTCGCCGACATCTGGCCGACCGAGGCCGAGGTGAACGACGTCGTCGCCAACTCCATCGGCGAGGACATGTTCAACAAGTCCTACCAGGACGTCTTCGCGGGCGACGCCCAGTGGCAGGCGCTCTCGATCCCGACCGGCAACACCTTCGAGTGGGACGCCGAGTCCACCTACGTCCGTAAGCCCCCTTACTTCGAGGGCATGACGATGGAGACCACCCCGGTCTCCGACATCACCGGCGCCCGTGTGCTCGCCAAGCTCGGCGACTCGGTCACCACCGACCACATCTCCCCGGCCGGTGCGATCAAGGCCGACACCCCGGCCGGCAAGTACCTCACGGAGCACGGCATCGAGCGCCGTGACTTCAACTCCTACGGCTCGCGCCGTGGTAACCACGAGGTCATGATCCGCGGCACGTTCGCCAACATCCGCCTGCGCAACCAGATCGCGCCGGGCACCGAGGGCGGCTTCACCCGCGACTTCACCCAGGCTGACGCCCCGGTGTCGTTCATCTACGACGCCTCGCAGAACTACCAGGCCGCGGGCACCCCGCTCGTCATCCTGGCGGGCAAGGAGTACGGCTCCGGCTCGTCCCGCGACTGGGCGGCCAAGGGCACCGCGCTCCTCGGCGTCAAGGCCGTCATCGCCGAGTCCTACGAGCGCATCCACCGCTCGAACCTCATCGGCATGGGCGTCCTTCCGCTCCAGTTCCCCGAGGGCCAGACCGCCGCGTCCCTCGGCCTGACCGGCGAGGAGACCTTCTCCTTCACCGGCGTGACCGAGCTGAACAACGGCACCACCCCCCGCACGGTGAAGGTCACCACCGACACCGGCGTGGAGTTCGACGGCGTCGTCCGCATCGACACCCCCGGCGAGGCGGACTACTACCGCAACGGCGGCATCCTGCAGTACGTGCTCCGCAGCCTGATCCGCAAGTAGAGCGCACGGCACACCACTGAGGGCCGCACCCCGTCGTCACGGGGTGCGGCCCTTCGGTCTGTTGCGGTGCGTTGCGGGGAGCGCGCGGTCAGCCGGCCGCCGGAGTCCGGTACACCTCGGTGATCCGGCACTTCGTGTCGCCCGGGACCTCGCCGGTCCCCTGCGCCTTCTTCTTCGCCGTCTGTCCCGGTGCGAGGCCGACCACGCCGACGATCCCTTCCGCCACCCGGGCGCCGTCGCCGTCCACGAACTCCACGGTCACGACGTAATCCGCCGCGGCCCCGGAGCCGTTCACCACCGCCACCTGGGCATGCGGCCACGCGATCACCGAGTCCACCGTGCACCCGGTGATACGGACGTCCTCCTCCGGGGCCGTGCCGGTGGGCGTCGGGGTGGGCGTGGGAGTCGCCGACGCCTCCTGGCGGGGCATCGCCTCGGCCGACGGAGTCGTACGCCGTTCCGCGGAGTTCGTCACCGCGTTGCCCATGAAGTAGAGCAGCGTCCCGACGAGCCCCAGAACGAGCACCGCGCCTCCGACGGACAGTCCGACGATCAGCCCCGTACTGCTCTTGCGCGGCGGTTGCGGCCCACCCCATCCGGGCGGCGTCGCCCACGGCGGCTGCTGTTGCGGGTGGGGCTGTGGTGGCGGCGGAAAGCTGTCGGACATGAGGTCCCCCCTCGGGAAAACGTGCAGGCAGGACCCTACGGTAGGTGACTACCGCTTGATGCTCCGCACGAATTCCGCCCAGCCGGCGGCCCGGAAGGCGAGCACGGGGCTGTCGGCCAGCTTGGAGTCACGCACGGGCACGAAGCCGGGGACGTTGTCGGCGACCTGAACGCAATCGCCGCCGTCACCGTTGCTGTACGAGGAGGTACGCCAGGCGGCGGTGCGCAGGTCAGGTGCGGTGCTCATCGGTCGCGAACTCCCTTGCCGCCGAGACGATCCGAGCCAGGGACGCCTCCGGCGACAGTGCGGCAGCCCTTGCACCGTAGAAGGCGCGCGGATTGGTGTACGGGTCCAGATCCTTCGGCAGCGGCATGCGCGACAACGTAGCGCCGAGCGGACGCGCCGTACGGGCGATCGGGCAACGCTCATCCGTAAGTGCGATCGTGGGCGAGCGCGTTCGCACCTGACCAGAGAGCGGGACAACCACCATGGGCGAGCTGATCCTGATCCGCCACGGCGAGACCGAGTGGTCCCGTTCCGGGCAGCACACGAGCTACACCGATCTCCCGCTGACGGAAGTCGGTGAGCGGCAGGCCCGTGCGCTCGTACCGTTGCTGGCCGACCGGAACATCGTGCTCGCGCTCGTCAGCCCCGCCCTGCGGGCCCGGAGTACCGCGGCGCTCGCCGGTCTCAGCGAGGCCCGCGTGACACCAGAGCTGCGCGAGTGGGACTACGGCGGCTACGAGGGCATCACCACCCGTGAGATCCACCGCACGCGGCCCCTCTGGAATCTGTGGACCGATGGGGTCGACCCGGGCACCGAGGGGCACCCGGGGGAGAGCCCGGAGCAGATCGGCGAGCGGGCCGACCGGGTGCTGGCGGGCGTGCGGTCCGCGCCGGAGCGTACGGGTAAAGGTGACATTGCACTGGTAGCGCACTCGCACTTCCTCCGCGTGCTCACCGCCCGCTACCTCGGGCTGACACCGGCCGAGGGCCGCCTCTTCCAGCTCGCCACCGGTGCCGTGTCCCGGCTCGGTACGGAGCACGGCCAGCCGGTCGTCACCGCGCTGAACCTGGCGCTTCCGGAGAGCCTCCAGGAGCGCTGACCGGACGGGCGGGGGCCAGGGCCCCCAGGGGCGGCACGCGCCGGCGGCCGGCGCCCCGAGGGGCACCGGCCGCCGTGGTGAGGGAACAGGGCTCAGGAGAGCAGTTCCACCTCCGCGAGTTCCGCCGAACCGGTCAGCACCAGCCGGTACTTCGTGAAGTCGCCCGGTGTGTTCACCGAGAAGACCCGTGTCTGCTTGTTCCAGGCGAACGACTGGGCGGACCGCTTGTCGAGGTCCTTCCATGTCGTGCCGTCCGACGAGCCCTGGAGGACCCAGCCGGCCGGGGCCTTGTCCGCGGCGGACGAGGTCAGCGTGTACTGGAGCGCCTTCGTGGCCGAGGCCACCGGCAGGTCCACCGATTCGACCGTGGCCTTCGTGGCCGAGGTGTTGTCGAAGAGTGCGCCGTCACCCTTCAGCGCGTCGCCCTTCGGTGCGGGCACCTCGTCGTCCTGGGTGATCGAGACCGGCGCCGCGTCCTTGCCCGTGCCCCAGGCGGAGGGCTTGGAGCCCATGTCGAACTCCAGCACGCCGCCCTTGGCGAGCAGGTCGTGCGGCAGGGAAGTGGAGGTCCACTTCTTGCCGTTGACCTTCAGGCCCTGGACGTAGATGTTCTTCGCGCTGTTCTTCGGGGCCTTGACCACGAGGTCCTGGCCGTTCTCCAGGTGCACCGTGGTCTTGGTGAAGAGCGGCGAGCCGATCGCGTACTCGCCGCTGCCCATCACCAGCGGGTAGAAGCCGAGCGAGGAGAAGAGGAACCAGGCCGACTGCTCGCCGTTGTCCTCGTCGCCGTGGTAGCCCTGGCCGATCTCGCTGCCCGTGTAGAGGCGGCCGAGGACCTCGCGGACCTTCTCCTGCGTCTTCCAGGGCTGCGATGCCGCGTCGTACATGTACGTGGCGTGGTGGGCGACCTGGTTGCTGTGCCCGTACTGGCCCATCCGTACGTCGCGGGCCTCCGTCATCTCGTGGATGACGCCCCCGTACGAGCCGACGAACTCCGGTCCGGCGGTCTCCGGGGTGTCGAAGTACGTGTCGAGCTTCTTGGCGAGACCGTCACGGCCGCCGTAGAGGTTGGCCAGCCCGCGGCTGTCCTGCGGGGCGGTGAAGGCGTAGCCCCAGCCGTTGGTCTCGGTGTAGTCGTAGCCCCAGATCCGCGGGTCGTACTTGTCCGACGGGACCCGCCAGTCGCCCTTGGCGTTCCTGCCCTGGAAGAAGCCGGCCTTGTCGTCGAAGAGCTTGACGTAGTTGCGGGCGCGGTTCAGGAAGTAGTCGGACTCCTCCTTGTAGCGCTCGTTCTTCGTCTTCTTGTAGAGCGCCTTGCCCATCTGCGCGATGCCGTAGTCGTTGAGGTAGCCCTCCAGCGACCAGGAGAGGCCCTCGTGCGTCGCCGTGTTCGCGTAACCGGTGAAGGGTGATGTTTCCATGCCCTTGCGGCCGACTCCGGAGGACGGCGGGACCGCGGTGGCGTTCTTCAGCGCCGCCTCGTACGCCGCTTCCGCGTCGAACTTCACGCCCTTGACGTACGCGTCGGCGAACGCCACGTCCGAACTGGTGCCGGTCATCAGGTCCGCGTAACCCGGCGACGACCAGCGGGAGATCCAGCCGCCGTCCTTGTACTGCTGGACGAAGCCGTCCACCATCTCGCCGGCCTTCTTCGGGGTGAGGAAGGAGTAGGCGGGCCAGGTCGTCCGGTAGGTGTCCCAGAAGCCGTTGTTGACGTACACCTTGCCGTCGACGATCTTCGCGCCCGTGTGGGTCGGGGTGTCGGGGCCGGTCTGCGGGGAGAAGGGGCTGGCGTACTTGTGCTTGCCGTCGACCTTCTCGAAGCCCGAGTTCGGGTACAGGTACAGCCGGTACAGGCTGGAGTAGAGCGTGGTCAGCTGGTCCGCGTTCGCCCCTTCGACCTCCACCTTGCCCAGGAGGCGGTCCCAGGCGCTCCGCGCCCGGTCCTTGACCTGCTCGAAGGAGGTGGACTCCGGGAGCTCCATGGCGAGGTTCTGCTTCGCCTGGTCCACGCTGATGAGCGAGGTCGCCAGCCGCAGGTTGACCGTACGGTCCTTGCCCGCGTCGAAGCGGAAGTAGCCGGTCACGTCGTCGCCGCCACCGCCGCTCAGCTTGCCGCTGCCGGTGACCGGCGCGTCGAAGACGCCGTACACGAAGAGCCGGGTGGCTCCGGTCGAGCCGCCGCTCTTCACGTCGGAGAAGCCGGTGAAGGAGCCGGTCTTCGCGTCGAGGGTCAGTCCGCCGGCGTTCGAGACGTTGTCGAAGACCATGCTGGCGTCGTCACCGGGGTAGGTGAACCGCATCCGCGCCGCGTGGTCGGTGGGCGTCATCTCGGCCTTGAGTCCACTGTCAAATGTCACACCGTAGTAGTGCGGCTTAGCCGTCTCGTTCTCGTGGTGGAACGGCAGCGCGCGCGCCGAGCGCGAGGCGTCCGGAGTGCCCTCCGCTCCCGACGGCATCATCTGGAAGGTCTGGCGGTCACCCATCCAGGGGCTCGGCTCGTGGCTGGCGCTGAACGCCTGCACCTCGGGGAGGTTGTCCTCGTTGTTGCCGCGCGAGTAGTCGTACAGCCAGCTCGTCGAGCCGGCGTTGGTGACCGGCGTCCAGAAGTTGAAGCCATGGGGGACGGCGGTGGCCGGGATGTTGTTGCCGCGCGAGAACCCGCCGCTCGAGTTGGTGCCGCGCGTGGTCAGCGCGTAGTCCGCCAGATGCTCCTTGCGCTTCTCCGGCGCCTTCGGGGCGATCTTGATGTCGTCGATCCAGCCCTGGAACTTCGAGGGGCCCTTGGGGGAGTCGTACGCCACCAGGACGCGGTCGACGGTCTTGCCCGCCGCGACCGTGCCGATGCGCGAGGCGACCTTGTTCCACTGGTTCACGTACAGCCGCTTGGCCTCGGCCTGGCCCTGCGGGCTGAGCACGCCGCCGTGGCTGTCGGTGGCCTTGAGCCCGCTCAGGTAGGTGCCGTCGGTGAAGGCGAGGTCGACCGCGACATGCGTGGCCGGGTAGTCGAGGTCCGTCTCGCCCATCTGCGGGTAGACGAGGTAGGAGAGCTCGGTGTACTTCGTGACGGCGGTGTCGACGTCGAAGACCTTGTTGTACGAGTAGGCGTGGCCGTCCGGCTTGTGCGTACCGGCGTAGCGCAGTGCCTTCTTCCCGCTGAATCCCGCACCGGACTTCGCGGTGGGGGAACCGGACGGGCCGCGGTCTGCCTGGCTGCGCATCTCGTCCGGGGCGGGCGCGGAGGTGTCGCCGTCGGAGAACTGGACGTCGGCGAGCTGGAGCGCGTCCGATGCGCCGTTGTTCTTCGTGATCTCCAGACGGAAGTGCTTGTAGGCCGTATCGGAAGTGAAATCGTACGATTTGGTCTGGAAGCGCTCGGAGAAGGCCTGGTCGGTCCGGGTGTCCAGGTCCTTCCAGGTGGTGCCGTCGGTGGAGCCCTTCAGGGTCCAGTCCCGGGGGTCGCGCTCGTCGTGGTCGTTGGCCGAGGTCAGTGCGTATGTCACGACCTTGACCGGTTCGACCAGATCGAATTCGACCCAGCCGGACGGTGCGAAGGTCAGCCACTTCGTGCCGGATTCGACATCGACGAGATTCTCTTTGACCTCTCCGCTGCCGGTGTTCTCGCCACTGGCGCGCAGGTCCGTCACCTTATCTGTGACATTGCCTGGTATTCCGGCGGTGAATCCGCCGTCGACACCGGATGCCCGGTTCTTTCCGTCGGCTCCGGTTTCCACGGTGTTGCGCCAGTCCGGCTGCTTTTCGTCCGCTTCGAACGAGGTGCTGAACTCGTGCTCGCTCCCGGCCGGTCGGTCCGGAGTGGCGGGCCGGGCGACGGCGGCGGACGGTGCCGTCACGACAAGAAGCGAAGTGGCCGCCAGCAAGGCGACCCCACGCGCTCTCGTATGGACTCTTGTGGCGACCGCATGGACTCTCTTGATCCCGATCATCCGGATCATCCCGAGCGATTCCTCCCCTTTTAAAGGCGATAGACAACGTTGTCATTTGTGATTCGCAGGGTCCAGTAGGGAGGCCAGTGCACAGTGGTGTCAAGGGTGTTGCACAAGAAACGGCGCCGGAATCGGCCGTTCTGGGGAAATCGGTACGGTGCGCCGGAGGCCCGCAGGGGTCATAGTGATCCGAACCGGGAGGGCTCAGGTATCCGTGAGGTCTCAACTCGGGAAAGACTGCCGCTCAAACCTGCACTCGATCTTGCTCAGTTGGCGAGAAGTGGACTATACCTGTCGGCACCTGGACGGCCGTTCGTGCGTCACGGGCAAGGGGGACGGGGGACGTCTGCGGGGCCGCTGTCAGCGACTTCGCCGTACGGCTCCCGAAAACCCGCACTGCACGGAAGAACTGCAATTCCGCATGACCCAAGCGCAACTGACCGCGGTGGCGGGACCCTTCGCCTGAGGCGATATCGACGGGTGACCGGTACACCGCCTGAGTCCTGGAGAAGGCGAGGACTTGAGCATGGGATCCACCCCCGCCGTAGGCCATTGCGATCTGATCAAGCGGAGCGTGACTGTCGCGCGGGCCGCGGCTACGGCGACCGCTTTTCCGACATCGCTCAGGTGATCACCATCGGTGCCGCTGAGCGGCTCCGAGACGACGGCTGAACGACCCGATGTGCATCTCCGCCGACATCGCGGGCGGAGACCCACGTCAGGACGCGCTCAAAGAGAATTGCGGCAAGCACGGGGCCAACCCGGCCCGGCAGCCGAACACGCAGCAAACCCGTAGAGATCCAATCGATCAGTGAGGATGCAGAGATGACCATTCGTGCCGGCTCTCTTGACAGGCGAACGCTCCTGCGCGGGGCGATCGCGACGGCAGCCATGGGTTCGTTCGCGGTTGCGTGTGGCTCTCCCTCCAGCAATGGCAACGGTGGCGGCGGCCCGAAGGGCGAGAAGGGTGCCAAGAACCCCTTCGGCGTCGCCAAGAACTCCAAGGTCGAGGCGGCCATCTTCGACGGCGGCTACGGCACCGACTACGTCGAGTTCGTCAACACGGTCATCGGGGCCCAGATCGCCGGCACCAAGGTTGACGTCAAGCCGGTCGTCGACATCGGCCCGGAGCTCCAGCCCCGCTTCGTCGGTGGCAACCCGCCGGACCTCATCGACAACTCCGGTGAGGACCAGATCGGCTTCCTGGGCATTCTCGACCAGCTCGAGGAGCTCGACGACGTCTTCGAGGCCAACACCTACGAGGGCAAGAAGATCGCCGACATCGTCTACCCCGGCGTCAAGGACCCCGGCACGTTCAAGGACAAGTTCGTCGCGCTCAACTACGTGATGACGGTGTACGGCGTCTGGTACTCCAAGACGCTGTTCGAGGCGAACGGCTGGACCCCGCCGAAGACGTGGAACGAGGCGCTCGACCTCGGCCAGGCGGCGAAGAAGAAGGGCAAGTACCTCTTCGTCCACGGCAAGGAAGCGTCGACCTACTATCGGACGCTCCTGATCGACTCGGCGATCAAGGAGGGCGGCGACGAGGTCCGGATCGCGCTGGGGAACCTGGAGAAGGGCTGCTGGTCGCACCCGGCGGTCCAGGGCGTCATCAAGATCATGGAGACCATGGTCAAGGAGAAGATGTTCGTCCCCGGCGGCTCCGGCACCCAGTTCCAGAAGGCGCAGGCGATCTGGAGCAACGACCAGAAGGCGCTGCTCTACCCGTCCGGTGGCTGGATCGAGAACGAGATGAAGGACGCCACCAAGGCCGACTTCCAGATGACCGGTGTTCCGGCGATGACGCTCACGGACAAGCCGAAGATCCCCTACGAGGCGCTCCGTGCGGCCGCGGGCGAGCCGTTCATCGTTCCCAAGCAGGGCAAGAACCCGGCCGGCGGCAAGGAGGTCCTGCGGGCGATGCTGTCCGAGAAGGCCGCCGCCAACTTCTCCAAGACGAAGCTGGCCCCGACGATCGTCAAGGGCACCGTGCCCGCCGACGGTTACGGCTCCACGGCCCTCGTCTCGCAGACGACGATGCTCGAGGCCGCGGGCGAGAACATCTTCAACTACACGTTCGTCGAGGCCTACGGCATGAACACCGACCAGCTGGTGCCGTGGAACTCGTTCCTCGCCGGCGACATCGACGCCAAGGGTCTGACCTCGGCTCTGCAGAAGATCTCCGACAAGATCCGGGAAGACGACTCCATCGAGAAGATCAAGGTCAGCTAGTAGCGCGATGAGTGACACGATCACCAAACCCGAAGCCACGAGTGGCCGGCTCAAGTCGGCCGCTCGCGGCGGGCGTCCCGGGCGCCGCAAACTCACCTTCGACCGGGTGACGTTCTTCCTCGCGTTCCTCGGTATCCCGCTGGCCGTCTTCATCCTTTTCGTCCTGATGCCGTTCGTCCAGGCGATCTATTGGGCGATGACGGACTGGCGCGGCTTCAGCCCGGACTACAACTTCGTCGGGCTGGACAACTTCATCAAGCTGTTCGAGGACGACGTCTTCCTGAAGGCGTTGCGCAACGTGGCGCTGCTGGCGGCCGTCGTACCGCTGGTGACGTTGACGCTCGCCCTCGGGGTCGCGGTAGCCATCACGCTGGGCGGGCCCAGCAAGGGCCCGGTCCGGGGGATCCGGGGTGCGTCGTTCTACCGGATCATCTCGTTCTTCCCCTACGTCGTGCCGGCGATCATCGTCGGCCTGATCTGGGCGCAGATGTTCGACCCGAACGCCGGCCTGGTCAACGGCTTCCTCACCAAGATCGGTCTTGACGGCTTCGTGGCGTTCGCCTGGCTGGGCGAGGTCTCGACCGCCATGCCGTCCCTGATGTTCGTCTTCGTCTGGGGACTCGTCGGGTTCTACGCGGTGCTCTTCATCGCCGCGATCAAGGGAGTTCCCGCCGAGCTGTACGAGGCGGCCAGGATCGACGGGGCCGGACGGTTCCGGACCACGATCTCGATCACCCTGCCGGCGATCCGGGACAGTGTGCAGACGGCGTACATCTATCTCGGCATCGCCGCGCTGGACGCGTTCGTCTACGTACAGGCACTGTTGCCGAACGGCGGGCCGGCCAACTCGACCCTGACGATCAGCCAGCGGCTGTTCAACGTCGCCTTCGCGAAGCAGCAGTTCGGATACGCCACCGCGATGGGTGTCGTTCTTGCCGTCGTCACCCTGGTGTTCGCGGCGCTGGTGTTCACCGTCTTCCGCCTGACCGGCGGTGGCGAGGGCAAAGAGAATGCGCGTGGGTTCAAGGCTCGGCGTGCTGGAGCCAAGGGAGGTGCTCAGTGAGCGCCATAGCCTCCGACCGGAAACTGGTCAGAGTCACCGCAAGCAGCGACCGCAGGTTCGCCACGATCTCGCACGTCTTGCTGGTCATATGGTCCGTGGTCGTGATCGTGCCCATGCTGTGGGTACTGATGTCGTCGTTCAAGTCGACCGGCGAGATCCTGTCGTCGCCGTTCTCGCTCCCGGACCACTGGAGGGTCGAGAACTACGCGAACGCGTGGACCGACGCGAACATCGGGAAGTACTTCCTGAATTCGGTGATCGTCGTTGTCTCTGCGTTGTTCCTGGTGATGTTGCTGGGTGCGATGTGCGCCTACATCCTGGCCAGGTTCCAGTTCCCCGGGCGCCGGCTGATCTACTACACGATGCTGGCCGGACTGACGTTCCCGGTCTTCCTGGCGATCGTGCCGCTGTTCTTCCAGTTGCAGAACTTCGGGTTGCTGAACACGCGTCTGGGACTGATCCTCACCTACGTCGCGTTCGCGCTGCCGTTCACGATGTTCTTCCTCTACTCGTTCTTCCGGTCACTGCCGCATGACGTCTACGAGGCCGCGTTGATCGACGGTGCCGGTGACTGGCGGGCGTTCTTCCAGGTCATGCTGCCGATGGCCAGTCCAGGCATGGCCGCGGTGGCGATCTTCAACTTCCTGGGGCTGTGGAACCAGTTCCTGCTGCCGGTGGCGCTCAACACCGACCAGGACATGTGGGTCCTGACCCAGGGGATGGCCGCGTACGCGTCCTCGCAGGTCTACGACGTCGACTACGGTGCGCTGTTCGCGGCGATCGTGGTCACGGTGGTGCCTGTACTGGTCGTGTACGTCATCTTCCAGCGCCGGATTGCCGGTTCGGTGTCACAGGGCACCTTCCGCTGACGCCCACCGTCGCGCCGTACGGCCGGCGCCATCACGTAACCGCTGCTTCACCCGTTGCGCACAAGGGTCGGGCCCCCGGGGGACAAACAAAAGCGGCCCCCCCCCCGGGGGGTGGGGGGGGGGCGGCGTTGGGGGACGGGGGGTGGGCCCATGGTATAACACCCCGGCGGGGGGGGTTGGAAAATAGTAAAAGA
>NZ_JBSHFH010000028.1:0-100034 GCF_053617235.1 Streptomyces sp. NPDC055749
CTGGTGGGCTGGTATTTTTTTATAAGACACTGGCCCCGGCTAACCTGTGCGTCTACTGCGCCCGCGGTACTTTGCTGGGCGGGGGGGGTTTACCATTCCCGGGGCTCCGGCGGCGGGCGACGTCGTCGCCCGCGGCCTTCGCCACCGACTGGCTGGTGTGGACAGCCATCAGCCGGCCTGCCTTCCTGGGTTACTTCCAGCCCTTGAGGAGCTTGCGGTAGGAGTCACCGGTGGCCGACGCGGCCTTCTCCGGCGTGGTCTGGCCGGTGAGGACCTTGGTGTACTCGGTGACGAGCGGCGCGAAGAGGCTGCCGGTCTCCGGGATCCAGGGGCGCTCGACCGCGGTCTCGACGACCGGCTTGAAGAAGCCGACGATCTCGCTGTCCACGGCCTCCTGCCTGGCGTACGCGGAGGTACGGGTCGGCAGCAGGTTCAGTTCACCTGCGGTCTGCGCCTGGGTGTCCTCGGACGTCATGTACTCGACGAAGGCGTAGGAGGCGTCGAGGTTCTTGGAGCCCGCGTAGACGGCGAGGTTGTGGCCGCCCTGCGGGGCGCCCTGGTCGGCGGAGCCGGCCGGGACCGGGGCGATGCCCAGGTTCGCCTTGTCCGAGAACTCGGCACCGGTGAGCGTGTCGGCCACGGCCCACGGGCCGTTGATCATCATCGCGACCTTGCCGTCCTTGAACGACGACTGCATGTTCTCCCAGCCGTCGGTGGCGTCGGTCTTCGCGGCACCGGAGTCCACGAGGTCCTTGACGACCTCGAAGGCCTTGACGCCCTCGGGCTTGTCGACGGTGACGGACTTGGAGGAGGCGTCGACCAAGTCGCCGCCCTCGCCGTACAGGAAGGACAGGAACCAGTACGCGTCGTCGCCGCGCAGGTAGAGGCCGGTCTTGCCGGTCTTGTCCTTGATCTTCTTCGAGACGGTCTTCAGGTCGGCGATGCTCGACGGGACCTCGACACCGGCCTCCTTGAAGATCTTCTTGTTGTAGAAGACGCCCATGGAGTCGATGACCTGCGGGACCGCGTACGTCTTGTCCTTGTACTTGGTGGACGCGGCGGCCTGCTTGAGGAAGTCGTCCTGGTCCTTCAGCGCGGCGGTGCCGTCGAGCGGGGCCAGGTAGCCGAGGTCGGCGAACTCGGGCGTCCAGGCGACCTCGGAGCGGATCACGTCGGGGGCGCCCGCGCCGGCCTGGGCGGCGTTCTTGAACTTGTTCTGCGCCTCGCCGAACGGCACGTTGACGTACTTGACGTCGACCTTCGGGTGCTTCTTCTCGAAGCCCTCTGCCAGCTTCTTGAAGACCTTGTCCTCACTGCCGACGGTGGAGGTGTCCCACCAGGTCACCGTGCCGGAGAGCTCTCCCGAGCTCTTGCTGCCCTCGGTCTTGTCGTCGCTGCCGCAGGCGGTCGCCGCGAGCGCCAGGGCCGCAACCAGGGCGGTGGCCGTTATGCCACGTCGCATCTGAACTCCTTCAACTGCCGTACCGCTCCGTCGCGGCGCCGGGTCGACGTGAACGTAACAAGGATGAAAGACGACCGAAAGACCTTGCGGAAGATTTCTGCAAGCTCCGGCGATCGTTACATCCGCGTGTCCTCAAGGTTGCCGTCGGGACTCTTGACGAGAGCGTCGTACCCCTGCCCACCCCAGGCCACACCCGGTATATCCGCAGTGCGACGATCCGACTGCAGCCAGCAAACCAGGACCGCAAGACCTTGCAAGCTGTTGCTGCGGGGCGGCTGTGACCTCATGATTCCAGCCGCCGGGAACAGCCCGCACGGCCGATTCCCGTGCACGGTGGGCAATCCGACACAGGCCCGGTACAGTCCCCTTTCATGACCGCACGGCTTGCCGATATCGCAACTCAGGCGGGGGTCAGCGAAGCTACGGTCAGCCGTGTACTGAACGGCAAGCCCGGTGTTGCCGCTGCCACCCGTGAATCCGTCCTCGCGGCGCTCGACGTCCTGGGCTACGAACGCCCCGTGCGCCTGCGCAGGCGCAGTGCCGGTCTGGTCGGCCTCATCACGCCCGAGCTGGAGAACCCGATCTTCCCGGCGCTGGCCCAGGTCATCGGCCAGGCGCTGACTCGGCAGGGCTACACCCCAGTGCTGGCGACGCAGACTCCCGGCGGCTCCACCGAGGACGAACTCACGGAGATGCTCGTCGACCGGGGCGTCTCGGGCATCATCTTCGTCTCGGGACTGCACGCGGACACCTCAGCCGATATGCAGCGCTACGAACAACTGCGCGCACAGGGTGTGCCCTTCGTTCTCGTCAACGGCTTCTCGCCGAAGGTCCAGGCGCCGTTCATCTCCCCCGACGACCGGGCCGCGATGCGGCTCGCGGTGACGCACCTCGTCTCGCTGGGACACCAGCGGATCGGTCTGGCGGTGGGCCCCAAGCGCTTCGTCCCGGTGCTCCGCAAGATCGAGGGTTTCCACGCCACGATGCAGGAGCAGCTGGGCCTCACCGCCGACGCGGTGGAGGAGTTGATCCAGCACTCCCTGTACACGCTGGAGGGCGGCCAGGCGGCCGCATCGGCGCTGATGGAGCGCGGCTGTACCGCGGTGGTGTGCGCGAGCGACATGATGGCGCTCGGCGCGATCCGCGCGGCCCGCCGGCTGTCGCGGGAGGTGCCGCGCGATCTGTCGGTGGTCGGCTACGACGATTCGCCTCTCATAGCGTTCACCGATCCGCCGCTGACCACGATCCGGCAGCCGGTGACGGCGATGGGCCAGGCCGCGGTACGGACGTTGCTGGAGGAGATCGGCGGGACGCCCGCTCCGCACAGCGAGTTCGTGTTCATGCCTGAACTGGTGGTTCGCGGGTCGACGGCCTCCGGACCCGGTTCCGGCCCGGGCTCTCCCGCCCGTTCGTGACATGCAGGATGTGCGACCGGATCCCGACCGGAGGATGATCGGGGAGTGTGGGACGTATCTGGCAGACTCTGCGCCTATGGGTGAATCGCATTGAAGACACAGGAAGGCCGGACGGCGGCCACCCCGTCACCCACTGCCGACGAGGCAGCCCCGGAGGCGAATCAGCACAGCGCTCCGACGCGGCTGCGGTCGATGCGGTCGCCCCGTAGACCACGGCTCTGGTTCGAGATCCTGCTGATCGCGGTGAGTTACTGGCTGTACTCGCTGGTGCGCAACGCCGTACCCGAGCAGAAGGCCGCGGCCCTGCGCAACGCCGACTGGATCTGGTCGGCCGAGAAGGCCATGGGGCTCGCCTTCGAGGAGACGGTCAACCGGGCGGTCAACTCGGTGACATGGCTCATCGTGTCGATGAACTACTACTACGCGACGCTGCACTTCGTCGTCACCATCGGTGTGCTCGTCTGGCTGTTCCGCCGGCATCCCGGGCGCTACGCCGCGACCAGACTGGTCCTCTTCGCGACCACGGGCGTAGCCCTGCTCGGCTACTACCTGTATCCCCTGGCACCGCCCCGCCTGATGAACGGCGGGAGCTTCATCGACACCGTGCTGCTGCACCAGACCTGGGGCTCGATGGCCTCGGGCAACTTCAAGAACATGTCGAACCAGTACGCGGCGATGCCGTCGATGCACATCGGCTGGTCGCTGTGGTGCGGTCTGACCATCTTCGCGCTGGCCTCGGCGCCCTGGGCGCGGATCCTGGGGCTGCTCTATCCGACGGTCACGCTGGTCGTGATCGTGGCGACGGCCAACCACTTCTGGCTGGACGCGGTGGGCGGCATCGCCTGCCTGAGTTTCGGTTACGCGGTGTCGTACGCCTGGTACGGATCGCTGCCGCACCGCCTCCCGAAGCTGGTGCCATCCGCCGGCCGGCGACGGCTGGGGGCGTTGTCCCCGGAGGCGGCGACGGCGCGGTCCGGCTCTTCGCGCGTGTAGGCCCCCTGTGTCCGGCGCCGGGAGAACCGGCGCCGGACCATGATGGGACGGTCAGGCGCGGTGCACGACGCGGCCACCGGTGACGGTCAGCCGTATCGGGGCCTCCCCCAGCTCATCGGCGGGCGCTTCCACCGGGTCCAGACCGAAGGCCGTCAGGTCGGCCCGGTGGCCGACGGCGATGCGGCCCGCGTACGCCTGTTCCCCGGCGGCCACCGCCGCGTGCGAGGTGCAGCCCTCCAGCGCCATCAGCCCCGTGAGCGCCTGCTCCGCGGCGACCGGCTCGGTGTCGTACGCGCCGGGGAGCCGCCGCAGCCGCGCCGTGGCCAGCACCTGGCGTACGTCGTAGTGCGCGATCGGCCAGTCGGAGCCCAGCGCCAGATAGGCGCCCGCGTCCCGCAGGTCCCGGCAGCGCCAGGCCCTCGACGCCCGCTCGTCACCGAGCCGCTTGGACCACTCGTCGGTGTGATCGGCCCGGGTGTACGCGGTGTGGGTGGGCTGCATCGAGGCGATCACCCCGAGCTCCGCGAACCGGGCCGCCAGCGCGTGCGGCACCGTCTCGATGTGCTCGACACGGTGGCGGAGCCTGCCGCTCTCCCCCAGCGCCTCCACGGTGTCCAGTACGTGCCGGACAGCCGCGTCACCGATGGCGTGGGTGGCGGTGCCGACCCCGTTGCGGTGCAGATGGTGCACGGCCTCGGTGTACGCCGCCGGGTCGGGCCAGAACGCTTCGGTGCCCTGGCCGTGGCAGTCGGCGTGCTCCAGCCAGGCGGTGCCGCCCTCGACGGTGCCGTCCATGAAGAACTTCACCCCGCCGACCCGCCAGAGCCGCCCGGCCTCGCTCTGGAGCCGTACCAGCTCGTCCAGGGCCTCCCGGTCGGCGCCCGGCATGCACCAGGGGGCGAGCCGGAGCCGTACCGGCAGGTCCGTCACCTCCTCCACGGCGGCGAGCAGTGCGGGTACGGAACCGTCGCCGAGGTCCATCACATGGGTGCCGGTGAGGCCGGTGGCCGCCATCTCCGAGAGGAGCGCGACGAGGCGGGTGCGGCGCTCGGCGTACGAGGGCCGGGGCAGCAGCGTGGACACCAGGTCCATCGCGGCGTGCTCGATGAGATGACCGGTGGGTCGCCCGTCGTGGTCGCAGACCACGGTGGAGCGCTGGGTGAAGGTGCGCGGCCCGGTGATGCCCGCCCGTTCCAGGGCGGCGCCGCTGACGAGCGCGGAGTGGCCGTCGTAGAGCCGGATGAACGCGGGTGCGCCGCCGAGCGCGTCCTCGACGAGGGCGCGGTCGACGGGGTGGCCGCCGAAGGCGTTGTGGTCCAGGCCCCAGGCGACGACCCAGCCCTCGGTGCGCTCGGCCGCGGCGAGGGCGGCGCGGAGCTGGTCGAGGTCGCGGACAGCGGTGAGGTCGGCTCCGGTGGCCATGTCCAGGCCCATGACCGGGTGGCTGTGGGCGTCGACCAGGCCGGGGGTCAGGGTGGCCCCGGTCAGGTCGACGGTCTCCGTTCCTGGACCGCGCAGCTCCCGCAGTCCTTCGGCGTCCCCGACCGCGGTGATCACCCCGTCCGTGACGGCCACCGCGGTGGCTTCCGGCCGGGCCGGGTCGAGGGTGCGGACGCGTGCTCCGGTGAGGAGGAGGTCGGCTGCGGGCACGGTGGGACTCCTTAGACGGTGGTGGAGGAGGGGGCCGGGTCGGCGGGGCGCGGTGCGGCGCCGGGCTCGGCCTGCTCGGCCGGCTCGGCGGCGAAACCGGCGTACACCTCGGGCCTGGTACGGCGCAGCCGGCGGGCGAGGCCGAGGCCGGCCAGGAAGACGGCGGGGACCACGGCGACGAGCACGATGTTCACGCCGGTCGAGGCACCGGAGAAGAGATCGACGTTGTAGACGACGAGACCGATCGCGGCGGCGAGCAGCACGGCGGCGACGGCTGGCGCCACGACGGTGCGCAGCGCGCCCTCGGTGTGGGTGATGCGCCGGAAGTACCGCAGGACGGCCAGGGCCGCGAGGAGCTGGAGCACCATCAAGGCGATCATGCCGGGGGTGTTGACCCAGAGCAGGAGCTGCGCGTACGGGTCGGCGCCTGCCGCGGCGAAGGCGATGACGACGACCGCGCCGAGTGCGATCTGCGCGGCGCCCGCCACGTGGGGCGACCGGTGGCGCGGGTGGAGCCGGCCGAAGGCCGGGGGCAGGACGCCTTCCTCGGCGAGCGCGAGTCCGTACCGGTTGATCGCGTTGTGGAAGGCGAGGAGCGAGGCCAGGATGCTGGTGATGATCAGGATGTGCATCAGGTCGGCGGCCCAGGGCCCGACGTAGGTGGTGATGGCCGCGAAGAACATCCCGCCCGGGTCGGTGGCGGCGGCCTCGACGACCTTCTCGTCCCCGAACGCCTGGATGACGGCCCAGACGATGAAGGAGTAGAAGAGCCCGAGGAACGCCACGGCGATGTAGGTGGCGCGCGGGACGCTCCGGTCCGGGTTCTTGGCCTCACGGCGGTAGATGACCGTCGACTCGAAGCCGGTGAACGCGGCGAAGGCGCAGGCCAGCACGGCCGCCATGCCGGGTACGAAGACATTGCCCGGGGCGAAGGAGTCGAGCGAGATTCCCGTGGCGCCGCCGTCCAGCAGCACTCCGCCCGCGAGCAGGACGAGGATGCCGGTCTCGGCGACGAGCAGGACGCCGAGCAGTTTGGCGCCGAAGTCGATGGAGCGGAAGCCGCCGTACCAGACGATCAGCAGACCGGCGAGTGCGATCGGCAGCCAGGGCACGTCGATGCCCCACATGGACTGGAGGGTGTCGGCGGTGGCGGAGCCGAGGAGTCCGTAGACGCCGATCTCCATGCCGTTGTAGCCGAGCATGGCGAGCAGGGACGCGGAGATACCGAGCGGGCGGCCGAGTCCTCGGGTGATGTAGGCGTAGAACGCGCCGCCGCTGCGGACGTGGCGGCTCATGGTGGTGAACCCGACGGCGAAGATCGCGAGCGTGATGCCGGCGAGCAGATATCCGACCGGGGCGCCGATGCCGCCGAGCATGATGGCGATCGGGGCGACCCCGGCCATCACGGTGAGCGGGGCCGCGGCGGATATGACGAAGAAGGCGATGTCGGCGGTGCCGAGCGTGCCTTTCCGGGGAGTGGGCGCAGACATACGAAAGAGGGCCCTTCTGCGGCTGGCGGGGCAGGGGCCGGAAACCTAAAGGCTTTCGGTTTCGGCAATGTAGCCTCACGTCCAGGCGTTGGGAAGACCCCTTCGGCAGACGTACGTCAGGAGAACCGCACATGGGAAGGCCGCGCACCCGGCTGCTCGACCCCGAGCGCATCACCACCGTGGCGCTCGAACTCCTCGACGAGAAGGGAGATTTCAGCGTCCCGGAGATAGCGCGGCGGCTCGGGGTGCAGACCGGTTCGATCTACCACCATGTGGACGGAAGGTCCGGCGTCGTCGAGCTCATCCGTGAGCGGGTGTCCGAGGCGATCGACACGTCGACGCTCGGCCTGGAGCCCTGGGACGCGGCGATGACCGCGTGGGCCCGCTCCTACCGTGCGGCGTTCGCGGCGCACCCGCGCACGATCCCCCTGCTCACGATGAATCCGGTGCGCACACCGAAGGTGCTGTCCCAGTACGAGCAGGCGGTACGGCTCCTGCTCGGGGTGGGCTTCCCGATCACGGAGGTGATGGCGGTGATCACCGCGCTGGAGAACCTGGTGCTGGGGTCGGCGCTGGACCTGGCGGCGCCGGAGACGATGTGGGAGCTCCCGGACGACGGGACGACCCCGCGACTGGCGGAGGCACTGGCGGCGGTGGGGCCCGCGCGGGCGGACGCGGCGTTCGAACTGGCTCTGGGGGCGTTCATGGCGCATTGCCGGGAACGGGCGGCATCCGCTTGAGGAGCGGGGTCCGCACTTTCAGCCTCGCCGGCGTTTGAGGCGCGGGGTCCGGGGCGGTGCCCCGGTTTCGGGAAGGGGCGGGGAGGGGACAAGCCCGCCGCAGGCGCGACCCGTCACGCGCCGTAGAACCGCTCCTCCACCACCGCCCGCGCCCGCCGCGTAATCCGTCGGTAGTCGTCCAGCATGTCGCCCACGTGCCCCGGCTCGTACCCCAGATAGCGCCCCACGGCCGTGAGTTCGCGCGGGCTCGACGGGAACGTGTCGCCCGGCCTCCCCCGTACCAGCATCACCGCGTTGCGCACCCGCGTCGCGAGCACCCACGCCTCGTCCAGCGTCCGGGCGTCCTCGGTCGGGATCAGCTCGGCCGCGCACGCCGCGGCCAGCGCCTCCCTCGTACGCGTCGTCCGCAGTCCGGGCTCGGCCCAGCCGTGCTGCAACTGCATCAGCTGCACGGTCCACTCGACATCGCTCAGCCCGCCGCGCCCCAGCTTCGCGTGGAGCGTCGGGTCGGCGCCGCGCGGCATCCGCTCGGACTCCATCCGGGCCTTGAGCCGGCGGATCTCGCGGACGGCGTCGTCGCCCAGGCCCTCCATCGGATAGCGCAGCTGATCGATCAGCTCGATGAAACCGCGCCCCAACTCCTCGTCGCCCGCGACCGGTTCGGCCCGGAGCAGCGCCTGACTCTCCCAGATCAGCGCCCAACGCCGGTAGTAGGCCTCGTACGACTTCAGCGTACGTACCATCGGGCCGCTCTTGCCCTCCGGCCGCAGATCGGCGTCGATCAGCAACGGCGGGTCGGCCGTGGGCAGTTGGAGCAGCCTTCGCATCTCGGTCACGACCGTGTTGGCCGCCCGGCCCGCCTCCTGGTCGCTCACGCCCTCGCGTGGCTCGTGCACGAACAGGACGTCAGCGTCGGACCCGTACGCCAGCTCGTGTCCCCCGAAGCGGCCCATGCCGATCACCGCGAAGCGGGTCGGCAGGGTGTCCCCCCAGTGCTCCCGTACGACGGCTCGCAGGGCGCCCGAAAGGGTGGCGGCGTTCAGGTCGGAGACCGCGGAGCCGACCCGGTCGACGAGTGCGCCCAGGTCCTGTTCGGCGGGGTTCTCCTCCGTACCGTAGGAGCGGATGATGTCGGCGGCCGTCGTCCGGAACAGCTCCCGGCGCCGTACGCCACGCACCACGGCGACGGCGGACTCGGCGCCTTCGGCCCGCCCCACCGCGGCCAGCACCTCCTGCTCCAGGTGCTCACGGTTGCGCGGCTTCAGGCCCTCCGGGTCGCCGAGGATCGCGACGGCCTCCGGGGCGCGCAGCAGCAGGTCGGGGGCGAGGCGGCCGGCCGACAGGACGCGGGCGAGGTTCTCCGCCGCCGCCCCCTCGTCGCGCAGGAGCCGCAGATACCAGGGGGTCTTGCCCAGCGCGTCCGAGACCTTGCGGAAGCCCAGCAGTCCGGCGTCCGGGTCGGCGGAGTCCGCGAACCAGCCGAGCAGCACCGGCAGCAGCGTGCGCTGGATGGCGGCCTTGCGGGACACCCCCGACGACAGCGCCTCCAGGTGCCGCAGGGCCGCGATCGGGTCCGCGTAACCGAGGGCTTCGAGCCGCGTTCCGGCGGCCTTCGCGCTGAGCCGGGACTCACCGGGCGCCAGCTGGGCGACGGCATCCAGCAGCGGCCGGTAGAAGAGCTTCTCGTGCAGCCGGCGCACGACGGACGCGTGGCGTTTCCACGCCTTGTTGAGCTCGGCGACCGGGTCCGTACGCAGCCCGAGTGAGCGGCCGAGCCTGCGCAGATCCGCTTCGTCCTCGGGCACCAGATGGGTGCGGCGCAGCCGGTAGAGCTGGATGCGGTGCTCCATGGTGCGCAGGAAGCGGTACGCCTCGTCGAGCTGCGCCGCGTCGACGCGCCCCACGTAGCCGCCCTCGGCGAGGCCCCGCAGCGCGCCCAGCGTCGATCCGCTGCGCAGGCTCGCGTCGCTGCGGCCGTGCACGAGCTGGAGCAGCTGGACGGCGAATTCGACGTCCCGCAGCCCGCCGGGGCCGAGCTTGAGCTCGCGGTCGACGCGGTCGGCCGGGATGGTGGCGACGACGCGGCGGCGCATCTTCTGTACGTCGGCGACGAAGTTCTCCCGGTCGGCGGCCTGCCACACGAGCGGCGAGACCGCCTCGACGTACTCGGCGCCCAGCTCGGGGTCGCCGGCCACCGGCCGGGCCTTCAGCAGTGCCTGGAACTCCCAGGTCTTGGCCCAGCGCTGGTAGTAGGCGAGGTGGGAGGACAGCGTCCGCACGAGGGGGCCGTTGCGCCCCTCGGGACGGAGGTTGGCGTCGACCGGCCAGATGGTGCCCTCGACGGTCGTGTCGGAGCAGATCCGCATCATGTGCGCGACCAGTCGGGTGGCGGCGGGCACGGCCCCGCTCTCCTCGACACCGTCGACCGGCTCCGCCACGAAGATCACGTCGACGTCGGAGACGTAGTTCAGTTCGTGGCCGCCGCACTTGCCCATCGCGATGACGGCGACCCGGCAGAGTGCGGCATCGGCGGGCGCGGCCGTACGGGCGATGGCGAGCGCCGCACGCAGGGTGGCCGTCGCCAGGTCGGCCAGCTCGGCGGCGCTCTCGGCCAGGTCGATGGTGCCGCACACGTCGCGCGCCGCTATGGCCAGCAGGCAGCGGCGGTAGGAGACCCGCAGCGAGTCCGGGTCGACGGCGTCGGAGAGCCCCCGCTCGAATTCGGCCACCCCGGGATGCAGGTCGGCGGCCTCGTACGTGACGAGCGCCTGCCAGTCGCGCGGATGGCGTGCCAGATGGTCCCCGAGCGCCTCCGAAGCGCCGAGGACGCCGAGGAGCCGGTCCCGCAGGGGCTTGGCGGTGACCAGGGTGTCCAGCAGGATCTGCCGCTCGTCGGCGTCCTCGGCCTCGACGAGACGGACCAGGCCCCGCAGCGCCAGATCGGGGTCTGCGGTCGCGCCGAGCGCTTCGAGCAGGACGGGATCGGAGCGTACGGAGGAGAGGGCGTCGAGCTCCAGCAGCCGTTCGGCGGCGGACGGGTCGGTGAAACCGTGCCGCAGCAGTCGGGTGAACGTACTGCTTCTGCGCCCCGGCACCGTCGTCATCCCACGCTCTCCCTGCCTGCCGACCGTCACATACCAGCGGTTCGAGCCTAGCCGGGCACCGAGAAATCCGTACCGGCCGCCCACGGTCCGCCCGGCGAAAGGAGGTGGGGCGGGTTCCTGCCCCCACCGCCGATCAGGCAGCCGGTCTGGTCCCGATGACGACGGTCGAGTACAGCTCGTCGGAGGTGACCACGCGCGGGATCAGCCCGCCGCTGCCCACCGCCTCCTCCGCCCGCGCCGCCTGCCGCTCGCTCGTCTCGACGAGCAGGCTGCCGCCAGGCGCCAGCCACCGCGGTGCCTCGGCGGCCACCCGGCGCATGATGTCGAGCCCGTCACCGCCACCGTCGAGAGCCACGCGCGGTTCGTGGATGCGTGCTTCGGCGGGCAGCAGTTCGACATCGTCGGTCGGTACGTACGGCACGTTGGCGAGCAGTACGTCGACGCGTCCGCGCAAGGAGTCCGGCAGGGGTGCGAAGAGGTCGCCCTCGTAGACCTGGCCGAGGTCACCGACATTGCGCCGGGCGCACCGCACGGCCGCCGGTTCGACGTCGGTGGCGTGGAGCTCGACCCCTTCCAGCGCCGCCGCCAGCGCGGCTCCGAGCGCTCCCGAGCCGCAGCAGAGGTCGACGACGACGGACGGGGTGGGGGTGAGGCCCACGGCCTGCTGGACCAGGAACTCGGTGCGACGCCTGGGCACGAAAACACCGGGGCCGACATGGACGCGCAGTCCGCAGAACTCGGCCCAGCCGAGGACGTGTTCGAGGGGCAGACCCGCGACGCGGCGTTCGACCATGTCGGCCAGGACGGCCGGGGTGCCGGCGGTGGAGAGCAGAAGTGCGGCCTCGTCCTCGGCGAATACACAGCCTGCGGCGCGGAGGGTGGTGACGATCGACGAGAAGGAAAGCGGTGACGCGGAAACCGACATGAAGCGGAGCCTTTCGGGAAATGCCGATGGGCGCTCCGCGATCGTCTATGTCGGGTCGACCACGCGATCGTCGGAAGGGAGCACCCAGCCTGATACAGCGGTAATGGGTCTCACCTCCTGAAATACGTCCCCGTGCGGGGAGGGCTCACCATACCCCAGAGCCTGACGAGCAGTGCGTGCCCTGGGATGGGTGGAAACAGAGTCAGCGTCGCCGAGGACCGTGGTCGCGACCGCCGTCGATGAAGCGGTTATGGACCGCGATCGAGGTGTTGTTCGCCCGGGTCTCCCGGATCTGCGCGCTGTGGTGGCGCTCGATCTCCAGGCCGTCGAAATTCTGCGTACGGCGCCGGGCCCGCAGATTCACCCTGACAACCAGGAGCACGATCAGTGCCAGCAAGGTGCCGAGAAGTACGAGTACCGCCGTCATATGTTCCCCCGTCCAGAAAGCTCCATTGTCCGCGCCGCCACCCTGCTCGTCCAGCAATGACGGCACAGGGCCTCAACTGCCCATCCCTGCTTGCCGTCCTGCCGTAATCTCGACCGCCGGAGCCCTCGCCCACCACCGGATCAGGAGCAGCGACCCATGCCGAATCACGACGCGTCAGCGCACTATCTGCGACGCCATGACCCCACCAAGGTCACGGGCTTCGCCTGGGAGTTCACCGGCGAGAGCCTGACCATCCGTGGTGACTGTCCACGGTGCGTGGGCGAGACGAGCTATCAGCCCCCGATCAAGGTCCAGGTCGGCGGCACGAAGGGCCCAGGAGGCCCGGCGAAGATCGACCGCATGGTCCCGGAGGAGATGTACATGGTGTGCCAGTGCCCGCACTCGCACCCCGATGACACCCAGGGGAAGGGCGGCTGCGGCCTTTCCTGGACCGCGGTGCGTCCGCCGGCCGGCACCTCATGAGCGGGGCGGAGAGGTACACGACGGACCAGTTGGACCGCGCCGACGCACGGCTCCTGGAGATGCTGGACGCGCAACTGGACATCGCACGCCGGCAGGCCGCGGGATGGCTCAACTTCCTCACCCTCGCCACAGGTCTGCTGACCGCGGTCCTGATCCTGAAGGGCCGCGACAACGTCACCGAACTCACCACGGGCTACCGGCTGGCGGTGACCACCCTCATCGTGTGCGCCTTCGCGGGCCTGCTGTGCGCCGCCCTCGCGGCGGTGTCGGCGGCGCACGGCAAGCCGGGGGATCATCTGCCGTACGCCGATGCGGTGCGCCTGCTCGACTGGGAGGAGACCGAGCGGGAGCGGATCGCGGACCGCATCCACTTCGTGCGCCGGGCGACCACCGGCGGCGTCGTCGCGGTGGCGGCGGCGGTTCTGCTCACCTGGAACGCGCCCGCGGCCGAGGAGAAGAAACCGGACACCCAGCTGGTGACCGTACGGACCCCGGCGGGCCCGGTCTGCGGGGAACTCGTCGCGGCGGACGCCAGGGGCGTCACGCTCCGGGTGGCCCCCGCCACCACAACCGGCAAGAAGGCGAAGGACGACAAGGCGGGCGGCCCGGAAAAGGCCGCGAAGCCCGGCGTCCTGCGCCATCTGCCGTGGGGGCCGGACACCACCGAAGCGACCCCGGCCCTTACCTGCTGACCTGCTGACGTGCGGTTACAGCACCGGCAGGAGGTTCTTCAGCTCGAAGGCCGTGACCTCGCTGCGGTACTCCTCCCACTCCTGCTTCTTGTTGCGCAGGAAGAAGTCGAAGACGTGCTCGCCGAGTGTCTCGGCGACCAGTTCGCTCTTCTCCATGAGGGCGATCGCCTCGCCGAGGTTCTGCGGGAGCGGCTCGATGCCCATCGCGCGGCGTTCGGCGTCGGAGAGGGCCCAGACGTCGTCGTCGGCGCCGGCCGGGAGTTCGTAGCCCTCCTCGATGCCCTTGAGGCCCGCGGCGAGCAGCACCGCGTACGTCAGGTAGGGGTTGGCGCCGGAGTCGATGGAGCGGACCTCCACGCGGGCCGAGCCGGTCTTGCCGGGCTTGTACATGGGGACGCGGATCAGGGCGGAGCGGTTGTTGTGGCCCCAGCAGATGTACGAGGGGGCCTCGCCGCCCGCGCCCGCGGCGCGCGAGGAGCCGCCCCAGATGCGCTTGTACGAGTTGACCCACTGGTTGGTGACCGCGGAGATCTCGGCGGCGTGCTTCAGCAGGCCCGCGATGAAGGAGCGGCCGACCTTGGAGAGCTGGTACTCGGAGCCCGACTCGTAGAACGCGTTGCGGTCGCCCTCGAAGAGGGAGAGGTGGGTGTGCATGCCCGATCCCGGGTAGTCCGAGAACGGCTTCGGCATGAAGGTCGCCTGCACGCCCTGCTCCAGCGCGACCTGCTTCATGACCAGGCGGAAGGTCATGATGTTGTCGGCGGTGGAGAGCGCGTCCGCGTAACGCAGGTCGATCTCCTGCTGGCCCGGTGCGCCCTCGTGGTGGCTGAACTCCACCGAGATACCCATCGATTCGAGCATGGTGATCGCCTGGCGGCGGAAGTCCATGCCGACGTTCTGCGGGGTGTGGTCGAAGTAGCCGGAGTTGTCGGCGGGCGTCGGCCTGGTGCCGTCGAGCGGCTTGTTCTTCAGGAGGAAGAACTCGATCTCCGGGTGGGTGTAGAAGGTGAAGCCCAGGTCGGAGGTCTTGGCGAGGATGCGCTTGAGCACATAGCGCGGATCGGCGAAGGACGGCGAACCGTCGGGCATGAGGATGTCGCAGAACATCCGGGCCGTGCCGGGCGCCTCCGCGCGCCAGGGGAGGATCTGGAACGTGCCGGGGTCGGGCTTGGCGATCATGTCCGATTCGTACACCCGGGCGAATCCCTCGATGGCTGAGCCGTCGAAGCCGATGCCCTCGTCGAACGCCTGCTCCAGCTCCGCGGGTGCCACGGCGACGGACTTGAGGAACCCGAGGACGTCGGTGAACCACAGCCGCACGAAGCGGATGTCGCGCTCCTCAAGGGTCCTGAGGACGAATTCCTGCTGCTTGTCCATAGCCACATCCTTGCAGTTCAGACGGTCTGTGCACCACCGCCCGGGGTAGGGGAGGAACTCCAGTATCACGACCCGGGATTTCACCCAGATTACGCACTCGGTGTGAGAGAGAGCACTCGGCCACCCACTACGATCGGCGCCCAAGGCGTGCAAGGGGGCCCGCGGCTTCGCAACTGCCCTCCGCACGCCGGTCCCAGGACCGGATTTCCTCCCCTCACCCCTTCGCAGAAGGACTGGCCGACATGAGTTTCGACCGCAGGACCCGCCCGGAGCAGACGCACAGTGCCGACAGCGCGCGCGACCGCCGCAACCGGGTCACCGCCATAGCGCTGAGCGCCCTGGTGGTCGCCGGTCTGGTCGGTTTCGGCTCGTACCTCGTGCTGGACAAGTCCGAGGCGAAGGAGCAGACCTCGGATGCGGTGGCGGAGGACGCCAAGCAGCCCTCGGAGGACAAGGGGGCCCTGGCCGCCGAGCCCATCAAGGACGAGAAGTCCTGGGACGCGGCGAAGCTGACTCGCAACCACGTCGCGGGCGAAGTGAAGTACGCCATGAAGCCGCCGGTCGGCGGTGACCACAACCAGGCATGGCTGAACTGCGACGGTGTCGTATACGAGAAGGCCGTCCAGGACGTCAACGCGGTGCACTCCCTCGAACACGGTTCGGTATGGGTGACGTACAGCGGCAAGGCCGACGCCGCCGATGTGCGCAAGCTCGCGAGTCGCGTCGAGAAGACCCCGTTCTCGCTGATGAGCCCGTACGAGGACCAGGCCGGGGCGATCATGCTGAGCGCCTGGGGCAAGCAGGTCACGGTGGACAGCGCCGACGACCGGCGGGTGGCCCAGTTCTTCGCGAAGTACGTCCAGGGCCCGCAGACGCCCGAGCCGGGCGCGCCCTGCACGGGCGGGATCGGGGCCGCCGGGTGACGCAGGGTCCTGACACCGGCACGGAGCCGGCGGAGTCCGCGGAGTCGGCGGACGCGAGCGTGCGGCGCACGCAGTGGGTCGCGGGCTCCGCCGTCGCTCTCGCCCTGCTGTTCGCGGGGGTCGCGACGGTCGCCTCCGCACGGGACGACGCGGCGGGTGGCTCGGCGGACGCGGCCCCGGCGCACTCCGCCCCCTCCGCGCGGTCGGCCGACGCGGGCTTCGCGCGCGATATGGCCGTCCACCACCAGCAGGCCGTGGAGATGTCCTTCATCGTCCGTGACCGGACGCGGGACGAGGACGTACGGCGTCTCGCGTACGACATCGCCAACACGCAGGCCAATCAGCGGGGCATGCTGCTCGGCTGGCTGGAGCTGTGGGAGCTGCCGAAGACCTCCCCCGACGGGCAGCCGCCCATGCACTGGATGGCCGAAGGTCACAGCGGGCACGGCGGGCACGACATGGGCGGTACGGCGGGGGCGGACGGCTCGGGGTTCACCGCCCGCGACGGGGCGTTCATGCCCGGCATGGCCACCCGGACCGAGCTCGACCGGCTCCGGGCGGCCGACGGCAAGCAGGCCGAGATCCTGTACCTCCAGCTGATGACCGACCACCACAAGGGCGGTGTCGACATGGCCCGCGGCTGCGCCGAGCTGTGCACCGTCAAGGTCGAGAAGCGGCTCGCCCAGGGCATGGTCGACGCCCAGCGGTCCGAGCTGGACCTGATGGACGGCATGCTGAAGGACCGGGGCGCGAAGCCCCGCCCCTGACGGCGCACGGTCACCGGCCGCACCCACCCGAACGGGCGACAGCGGTCGCGGGACCCCGGGCCGCCCCACGACGATGGGGTGCGCTCGGGGCCGTACGCCGGTTCCCACCGGCACGCAGGAGGAAACCCTTCATGACGACCGCCAAAGACATCATGCACACCGGGGCCCAGTGGATTCCGGCTCACGAGACTCTCGACCGTGCCGCGCAGATGATGCGCGACCACAAGGTGGGCGCGCTGCCCATCTCCGCCAACGGTGAACAGGACCGTATGGTCGGCATCCTCACCGACCGCGACATCGTGGTCGGCTGTGTGGCGATGGGCCGCGACCCGTCGAAGGTGACCGCGGGCGACCTCGCCCAGGGCACGCCCCGCTGGATCGACGCCGACGCGGGCGTCGAAGCGGTGCTGGAGGAGATGCAGCAGCATCAGATCCGCCGCCTCCCCGTGATCGAGAACAAGATGCTGATCGGCATGATCAGCGAAGCCGATCTGGCGCAGCACCTCACCGAGGAGCAGATCGCCGGCTGGGCGGAGAAGGTCTACTCGCGCAACTGACGCGCCACCCTGACAGCCGTGGCCCGGCACCCCTGGCGAAGGGCGCCCCCCCCCCCCGCGGGGGGGGGGGGGGGCCCCCCCACGGCCCGTATACCCGGTGGGGGTAGGGTGGCTGTGTGGAGCGGAAGAGGAGCGCGACGTTCGGGCAGTGGCTGCTGCTCGTCGCGCTGCTGTTCGGGATCGCCACCATGCACACCGTGGGGCATCCCTCCGAGCACCCACCACCCGGGACCTCGGCGACGGTGGCGCACGCGGGTCACCCGGCCGCTTCGGACGCCGACGCGCATGTCGGCGCTGATGCAGGCGCGGGCGTCGGCGCGGGCGTCGGCGCTGATCTCGGCGCTGATGCCGACGCCGCGCCGATGAGCGGCATGGACCCGATGGCCGTATGCCTCGCCGTGCTGAGCACCTGGGCCGTGGCCCTGCTCGCTCTCCGCCTGCTCAGGCCGAAGCGGGCCGGCCCGTTGTCCAGCCGCGCGGCCGGAGTACGGCTCCCCCTGCTCCCCCGGCCCGATCCACCTCCCCGCAAGACCGTTCTCGCCAGTCTGTCGGTGCTGCGCATCTAGGAGCGGGCGTTCACCTCCGCCCTCCTCCAGCACACCGACTTCATTGAGGTGCACTCAGTCATGTCCGCACAGCACACCCGCCGAGCCGTGCTCGGCACCGGAATCGCCCTGGCAGGTACGGGAGTTCTCGCCGCCTGTTCCGGCGGTACGTCAGCCGGTACGGCCTCCGGCGCGAAGACCGGCGACCGGTTCGTATCGCCCGACGGCAAGGAGGTCGCGGCGGCCGAGGCCGAGCGGGGCTCCGGCCCCGTACGGAAGGTCTCGCTCACCGCGACCCCGGCCCGACTGGATCTGGGCGGCGGACGCACGGTCCGCTCCTGGGCCTACGGAGACCGGCTGCCGGGCACCGAGGTCCGGGTCACCGCCGGCGACACGCTGGCGCTCACGCTCGCCAACCATCTGCCGCGGCCGACCTCGCTGCACTGGCACGGCCTCGCCCTGCGCAACGACATGGACGGCGTGCCGGGACTGACGCAGCGGGACATCGCGCCGGGGGCGGACTTCACGTACAGGTTCGCGGTTCCGCACCCGGGGACGTACTGGTTCCATCCGCACTCGGGGGTCCAGCAGGATCGCGGGCTGTACGCGCCGCTGATCGTCGAGGACCCGAAGGAGCCGCTCTCGTACGACAGCGAGTGGGTCGTCGTCCTCGACGACTGGGTCGACGGGGTGGACGGCTCGACACCGGACGCGGTCCTCGCCGAGCTCAGCAAGGGCATGGGCGGGGAAGGTGAAGGCGGGATGGATCACGGCGGGCACGACATGTCGCAAATGTCCATGCAGACCGAGGGCGAGGGTGAAGGCGAGGGGCCCTCGCGCGTGATGATGGGCGCCACCAGCGAACTGCTCGGTGGCGACGCGGGCGACGTCGCCTATCCGTACTACCTGGTCAACGGCCGTACGCCGCAGTCCCCTTCGTCCTTCACCGCCCGGCCGGGCGACCGCATCCGGCTGCGCATCGTCAACGCGGGCGGGGACACCGCTTTCCGGGTCGCGCTCGGCGGCCACCGCATGACCGTCACGCACACGGACGGCTTCCCGGTCCGGCACACGACGACGGACGCCCTGCTGCTCGGCATGGGCGAGCGGTACGACGTGCTGGTCACCGCCGGGGACGGCGTGTTCCCGCTGACCGCGCTCGCCGAGGGCAAGAAGGCGTCGGCGCTCGCCCTGCTGCGTACGGGTGGTGGCGCGGCGCCCGCCGCCTCCGTACGGCCCAAGGAGCTGGACGGGAAGCTGGTGACGGCCGACCGGCTGGTGCCGGACCCGTCCGTCGCCCTGCCCACGCGCATGCCGGACCGTACGGTCCGGATCCGGCTCACGGGTTCCATGGCGGCGTACGACTGGGCCTTCGACGGGAAGCCGTACAGCTCCGGTCAGCGGCATCCGGTGGAGGCCGGGGAGCGGGTCAGGCTGGAGTTCCACAACACCACGTCGATGTGGCATCCGCTGCATCTGCACGGCCACACCTTCGCGCTGGCCGGCGGTGCGGCCGGGGCGCGGAAGGACACCGCGGTGATCCTGCCCAAGCGTCCGCTGACGGTGGACTTCGACGCCGACAACCCGGGGCTGTGGATGCTGCACTGCCACAACGTCTACCACGCGGAGGCGGGCATGATGACGGTCCTCGGCTACCGGCGCTGATCCGCCGTCCCAACCCCCGTCCTGGCGGGCCGGCCCTGATCTCGCACGGGTTCCATCCGGCTCGCCAGGACATCGCGTCAGAAAGACGATTAGACTGGGCGGCGTGCCTCAACTACGCCTCGCACTGAATCAGATCGACTCGACGGTCGGCGATCTCGCCGGCAACGCCGAGTCGATCGTCCACTGGACCCGGCACGCCGCCGAGCAGGGCGCCCATCTCGTGGCGTTCCCCGAGATGGCGTTGACCGGCTACCCCGTCGAGGACCTGGCCCTGCGGTCGTCCTTCGTCGAGGCCTCGCGCGACGCGCTGGGCGCGCTCGCCGCCCGCCTCGACGCGGAGGGTTTCGGCGAGCTGCCGGTCGTCGTCGGCTATCTGGACCGCTCCGGGAAGGCCCAGGCCCGGTACGGCCAGCCCGCCGGGTCCCCGCAGAACGCCGCCGCGGTGCTGCACCGCGGGCGGATCGCGCTGAGCTTCGCCAAGCACCATCTGCCCAACTACGGCGTCTTCGACGAGTTCCGGTACTTCGTACCGGGCGACTCGATGCCCGTCGTGCGGATCCACGGCATCGATGTGGCGCTCGCGATCTGCGAGGACCTCTGGCAGGACGGCGGCCGAGTGCCGGCCGCGCGGTCCGCGGGGGCCGGGCTGCTCCTGTCCATCAACGCCTCGCCGTACGAGCGGGACAAGGACGACACCCGGCTCGAACTGGTCCGCAAGCGGGCCCAGGAGGCCGGCTGCACCACGGCGTACCTCGCGATGATCGGCGGACAGGACGAGCTGGTCTTCGACGGTGACTCGATCGTCGTGGACAAGAGGGGCGAGGTGATCGCCCGCGCCCCGCAGTTCGCGGAGGGCAGCGTGATCCTCGACCTGGAGCTGCCGGCCGCCGCGGCCGAGGCGCCGTCGGGGACGGTGGACGACGGGCTGCGCATCGATCATGTGGTGCTCTCCGAGAAGCCCCTCCCGGCGTACGAGCCAGAGCTGTTGGGCGGTTACGCGGAGCGGCTCGACGACGACGAGGAGCTGTACTCGGCGCTGGTCGTCGGTCTGCGTGCGTACGCCGCGAAGAACGGTTTCAGCAGTGTGCTGGTCGGGCTCTCGGGCGGCATCGACTCGGCGCTCGTCGCGGCCATCGCGTGCGACGCGCTCGGCGCTCGATACGTGTACGGGATCTCGATGCCGTCGAAGTACTCGTCGGACCACTCCAAGGGCGACGCAGCCGAACTGGCCCGCCGTACCGGGCTGAACTTCCGTACGGTGCCGATCGAGCCGATGTTCGACGCGTACATGGGGTCACTTGAGCTGACCGGGCTCGCCGAGGAGAACCTCCAGTCGCGGCTGCGCGGCACGATGCTGATGGCCGTCTCCAACCAGGAGGGGCAGATCGTCCTCGCGCCGGGCAACAAGTCCGAGCTGGCGGTGGGGTACTCGACGCTGTACGGGGACTCCGTCGGTGCGTACGGCCCGATCAAGGACGTCTACAAGTCATCGGTCTTCCGGCTCGCGAAGTGGCGCAACCGGGCGGCGGAGGAGCGGGGGCAGACCCCGCCGATCCCGGAGGCGTCGATCACCAAGCCGCCGAGCGCGGAGCTGCGGCCGGGCCAGGTGGACACGGATTCGCTGCCCGACTACGACGTACTGGACCGGCTCCTGGAGCTGTACGTGGACCGGGACCAGGGGCGTGACGCGATCGTCGCGGCCGGGTTCGACGAGGCGCTGGTGGCGAAGACGCTGCGGATGGTGGACACCGCGGAGTACAAGCGGCGGCAGTACCCGCCGGGTACGAAGATCTCGCCGAAGGGGTTCGGGAAGGACCGGCGGCTGCCGATCACGAACCGGTGGCGCGAGTCGGGGTGACGGAGTGAAGGGCTGACGGGTTGACGGGTTGACGAGGCGACGGAGTGGGGCCGGGCGGGCGGTCAGTGGGCTTTGGAGCGGGCGCCCGGCTCCGCCTCGTGCGTGACGCCGGTCCCACCCGCCACGACCCGGGACGCCGCACCCGGCGTACGGTCCAGGACGCCCGCCGTCACCGCGATCCCCAGGCCCAGCACCGCCAGCACCGCGCCCACGAGGGCCGGTGACGTCCAGCCCCAGCCGGCCGCGATCGCCACGCCGCCCAGCCACGCGCCGCCCGCGTTGGCGAGGTTGAAGGCCGAGTGGTTGGAGGCGGACGCGAGCGTGGGCGCGTCCTTCGCCTTGTTCATGACCAGCATCTGCAGCGGTGTGGTCGTCATGAACCCGACCCCTCCCAGCAGCACCACCATCACCAGCGCCGCCCACTGCACATGGACGGTGAACGGGAAGACGACCAGGACGACGGCGAGCGCCGCCAGCGACCCGTACAGCGTCGGACGCAGGGCACGGTCCGTGAGCGGTCCCGCGGCGAGCGCGCCCAGGGTCATCCCGATGCCGAACAGTGCCAGCACCAGCGTCACCGAGGATTCGCCGAAGCCCATCGCCTCGGTCGTCATGGCCGAGAGGTAGGAGTAGACGGCGAAGACCCCGGCGAAGCCGAAGACGGCGGTGAGCAGTCCGAGGAGCACCTGACGGTTGCCCAGCGCCTTCAGTTCGCGGCGGACGTTCTGCTGCGCGTCGAGCGGGATCTGCGGGACGAGGCGGGTGAGCGCGGCCATCGCGCAGAGTCCGATCACCGCGACGACCAGGAAGGTCGCGCGCCACCCCAGGTGCTGGCCGAGCAGCGTGGCCGCGGGTACGCCGATGATGTTGGCCACGGTGAGGCCCAGGAACATCGTCGCGACGGCCCGCGCCCGGCGGCCCTCCGGCACCAGCGTGGCGGCGACGACCGCGCCGACGCCGAAGAACGCGCCGTGCGGGAGCCCGGCCAGCAGCCGGCCCGCGAGCAGCCAGCCGAAGTCGGGGGCGAGCGCCGAGGCGAGGTTGCCGACGGTGAAGAGGGCCATCAGCAGCAGGAGCATCCGCTTGCGCGGGACGCGGGAGCCGAGGCCGGTGAGCAGCGGGGCGCCGAGGACGACGCCGATCGCGTACGCCGATACGAGGTAGCCGGCGGTGGGCACGGACGTTCCCAGGTCGTCCGCGACATTGGGCAGGAGGCCCATCATCACGAACTCGGTCGTTCCTATGCCGAACGCGGAGACGGCCAAGGCCAGCAGGGCCAGAGGCATGGGGAAGGAACCTTTCGGCGACAGCAAGGGCGGGGGTGCCGGCCTCGTTGCCGGGATCGGTTGAGCGATCTTTAAGTAATCAACCGAAACAAATTGTCGCAGATCGACGATGCCGCAAGGTGAACGGGCCGTTGCGTCAGAGTTCGACGCGGGCGGCGATCGGGAGATGGTCGCTGTCCGTGGCCGGGAGCGACCACGACGACAGGGGTTCGACGCCCTTCACCATGATCTGGTCGATGCGCGCCATCGGGAACGAGGCGGGCCAGCTGAAGCCGAAGCCGTCGCCCGCGGCGCCCTGTGTGGAGCGCAGCTGAGAGGTGACCGCGTTCAGCGAGCGGTCGTTCATCGTGCCGTTGAGGTCGCCGAGCAGGACGACCCGGTCGAGCGGTTCGTCCGCGATGGCCTCGCCGAGGGCGTCGGCGCTGTTGTCCCGCTGGTTGGCCGTGAACCCGGCGTTCACCTTCACCCGCACGGACGGCAGGTGGGCCACGTACACCGCGATCCGGCCCTCCGGGGCCGCGACCGTGGTGCGCATCGCCCGGGTCCAGCCCATCTTGATGTCCACGGGCCGGGTGTCGCTGATCGGGTACTTGCTCCACAGCCCGACGGTGCCCTGCACCGAGTGGTGCGGATAGCGGGCGGCGAGCGACTTCTCGTACGTCGCCACCTGGCTGCCCGGCAGTTCCTGGAGGGCCACCACGTCCGCGCCGGAGCCCGCCACCTGCTGGGCGGTGCCCTCGGGGTCGGGGTTGTCGGCGTTGACGTTGTGGGTGGCTACGGTGAGATCGCCGCCCGCGCCCGACTTGTCGGTGAGCAGGCCGCCGAAGACGTTGAGCCAGACCACGACAGGAAGCAGCAGGGCCACCAGCGCGGTCGCGGAGCGCCGTACGAGGCCCAGGACCAGCAGCAGCGGAATGAAGACCGCGATCCAAGGCAGGAACGTCTCGGTGAGGCTGCCCAGGTTGCCGATGGTGTTGGGAATCTGCGCGTGGAAGATCATCACGAGGGTGATGAGGACCGAGCAGACGGCGAGAAGGATTCCGCGCCGCCAGATTCCGCGGTCCGACGTCCATCTCTCGCGCAGGCCCTGGAGGCGGGTTCCGGTGCGTGGCGGCTCCACGCTGCCGTTGCCGGTGTCCGCTCCGTACGCCTGCACCATCGCGCTGTCCTCACTGCCTTGCCCTACACATCGCCGCGCCCCACGACCCTAGGCGATGGGCGGCGCTTTCCTGCCGTCGACGACGGCCGTACGCACCACAGGACGACCGTCGCGGCACGGCGGGTTCCGTTCAGGACACGGCTGAGGGGCCTTGTGACAGAACGCTCACACTCGCGCGGAGCTTCGGCGCGTCAGCTGTGACCTGCGGTTACGGGGGCGAGCCCCTGGAGGAGGGTCCTGATGATGCGGTCGGCGAGGTCCTCGGGCAGCGGTGCGTCCTGCCGGTGGACGGTGCGTACGAGCATGGGGCCGACGAACAGGTCGTCCATCAGCTCCACGTCGAGGTCCGCGCGCAGTTCACCGGCATCGACGGCGCGGCGCACGGCCGCGAGCATCGCGACGCGGCGCGGCGCGATCACCGTGGCCTGGTACTCGGCCCACAGCTTCGGGTGGCTCTTCATCTGCGCGAAGACGTTGTGGAGGAGGACGGAGGACCGCTGGGCGAGGCCGCGCGTACGCATCGATTCCAGCAGCAGCCGGAGGTCGTCGAGTCCGGCGGTGCCGGAGACGGCGGGTTCGGGGGGTTCGATATCGCGCAGGACGTCGACGAAGAGCTCTTCCTTGCCGCTCCAGCGCCGGTAGATGGTGGCCTTGCCCACTCCGGCGGTGCGGGCGATGCGCTCGATGGAGAGGCCGGCGAGAGGTTCGCCGGCCTCCAGGAGCTCCACCACGGCGTCCAGGATCGCCCGCTCCGCCGCGGCGGAACGGGGGCGGCCTCGGCGGGGTTCCGGATCGTTGCCGTGGTCCCGGCCCTGGTCCTCTGCCTGCACGTGAATCCGCCTTTCACCGCACCGTACGGCCGTCGTTCAGCTGCCGTTCCGCGCGACGGAGGCCGCGCACCCTGGTGAACGTAGCCGGTCGGGGAAGCGGCTAGCTGCCCGCCCCGGCGGAGACCGGGGCGTCCTTGCCGGACTCCACCCGTACCGGCTGCCTGCCCGGCAGGAACAGGGCCACCACCACGGCGCCGATCAGGGCGACGGCCGCCGAACCGAGGGCGGTCACGTGCATCGCCCCGATGAAGGCGTCGTTCGCCGCCGCCACCAGCGGCTTTCCGGCCGGGCCGAGCTTCTCGGCGACGCCGAGGGTCGCCTCGATGGACTCCCCCGCGACGTCCCTGGCCCCGGCGGGGACGCTGCCGAGGTGGCCTTCGATGTCCCCCCGGTAGACCGTGGAGAGCACCGATCCGAGTACGGCGATGCCGAGCGCCCCGCCCACCTGGCGGAAGGTGTTGTTGATCGCCGAACCGGAACCGGCCCGTTCGACGGGCAGCGCCTGCATCACGGCGACCGTGACCGGCGGCATGATGTGCGCCATCCCGGCGCCCTGGACGAAGAAGACCAGGCACAGCACCCAGACCGGCGTACCCGCGCCGAACAGCCCGAACGCCGCGAGTCCGGCCGCCACCAGGAGCATGCCGACCGTGCAGACGGCCTTGGCGCCGAAGCGGTCGACGACCAGCCGCGCCCGCGGCGCGAAGACCATCTGGGCGACGGCGAGCGGCAGGATCAGCAGCCCCGACTGGAGGGCGCTGTAGCCCCGGACGCTCTGCAGGTAGAAGGCCGAGAAGAAGGTCACCCCCATCAGCGCGAAGAAGACCAGGGCGATCGCGGCGACGGCGGCGGAGAAGGCCGGCTTCCTGAAGTACGAGATGTCGATGGCCGGGTGGCTGCTGCGCTTCTCGTGCCGGACGAAACCGGCGAGGACGAGCAGACCGCCGAGCAGGGGCGCGAGCACCGTCACATCGGTGAAGTCGGCCAGTTCGCCGCCGCGGATGATCCCGAACACGAGCAGGACGAGGCCGACGATCGAGAGCAGGACGCCGACCGGGTCGACCTTGCCGGGCTTCGGGTCCCGCGACTCCGGGACGAGGAGCGCCATCGCGACCAGTGCGACGACCACCACGGGGACGTTGACCAGGAAGATCGAGCCCCACCAGAAGTGTTCGAGGAGCAGGCCGCCGGTGATCGGGCCGATGGCGATGCCCAGGCCGACGCTGCCCGCCCAGATACCGATGGCCTTGGGCTGTTCGTCGCGCTCGAAGACGTTCATCAGGACGGCGAGCGTGGCGGGCATCACGAAGGCCGCGCCGAAGCCCATCAGCGCGCGCCAGGTGATGAGTTCGCCGGGCGAGGAGGAGAACGCGGCGAGGGCCGAGCCGATGCCGAAGACGACGATGCCGAAGAGGAGCACCTTCTTGCGTCCGGCCCGGTCACCGAGGAGGCCCGCTGTGAAGAGGAGTCCGGCGAAGACGAGCGTGTAGGAGTTGATGGCCCATTCGAGCTCGCTCTGGGTGGCGCCGATACCGGTGGGCGCCGGGCCGGCGATCGTCTTGACCGCGACGTTCAGGATCGAGTTGTCCAGCACGACGATGAGCAGGCTGAACATGAGGACGGCGAGGATCGCCCAGCGGCGGCGGTGGATCGCCTCCGGGACGCGGGGCACGACGGCGGGAACGCCGGAGGGTATGGACATGCCCAGGAGCCTAACCCCATTTCGATACGAGACCGTCTCGTATTGGAAAAGCTTTGCCTTGTTCGCCGTGCCGTCCTGGAAGGTCCCGCGCGGGGCCACTTCACGCGGACCGCGCCGGGATGCCACCATGGAAGCGATCCGGGGACGCCGTCAGGGCGCCTCGAGATGACGAAGGAGCCGTTGGCAATGTCGCTTCAGGCTGCGCACGACCAGTCCGCCACTCCCCCCGCGGGACCCGCCGACAGCAGCAAGGCGCTGTACGGAGGCAAGTCCACCCGCCGCATCACCGTCCACGACATCGCCGCCGCCACCGAGCGCGGCGAGAAGTGGCCCATGCTCACCGCTTACGACGCGATGACCGCGTCCGTCTTCGACGAGGCCGGCATCCCGGTCATGCTCGTCGGCGACTCCATGGGCAACTGTCACCTCGGCTACGAGACCACCGTGCCCGTCACGATGGACGAGATCGCCATCCTCTCCGCCGCCGTCGTACGGGGCACCAAGCGCGCCCTCGTCGTCGGCGACCTGCCCTTCGGCTCGTACCAGGAAGGGCCCGTCCAGGCCCTGCGCAACGCCACCCGGCTGATCAAGGAGGCCGGCGTCGGCGCGGTCAAGCTGGAAGGCGGCGAACGCTCCCACGAGCAGATCCGCCTCCTGGTCGAGTCCGGCATCCCGGTCATGGGCCACATCGGCCTGACCCCGCAGTCCGTCAACGCGATGGGCTACCGGGTGCAGGGCCGCGGCGAGGAGTCCGCGCAGCAGCTGCTGCGCGACGCCAAGGCCGTGCAGGACGCCGGAGCGTTCGCCGTCGTCCTGGAACTCGTACCGGCCGAACTGGCCGCCGAGGTCACCCGCACCCTGCACATCCCGACCGTCGGCATCGGCGCCGGACCCGACACGGACGCCCAGGTGCTCGTCTACACCGACATGGTCGGTCTGACCGGCGGCAAGGTGCCCCGCTTCACCAAGCAGTACGCCAACATGCGCAAGGTGCTCGGCGACGCCGCGAAGGAGTTCGCGGACGAGGTCGTCGGCGGGACGTTCCCGCAGCCGGAGCACACCTTCCACTGATCCGCCCGGCCCGCATCACGGACCACATCCCGCACCACCGACAGCCCGCCGGCTTCCCCCTCCGGCGGGCTGTCGGCCGTCGTGGGCCCGCTGTCGGCCCGCTGTCGGAGAAATATCGGTGCGTTGTCAGTGGCGGGTGGTCCCATGGTGCCCATGACGCGAAACGACAAGAACCCCAGGCGCGGCGGGAACGCCGTCGAAGTGCGGGGCCTGGTCAAGCACTACGGGGAGACCAAAGCACTCGACGGAGTCGACCTCGACGTGCGCGAGGGCACCGTCCTCGGTGTGCTCGGCCCCAACGGCGCGGGCAAGACCACCCTCGTACGCATCCTTTCCACCCTGATCCTCCCGGACGCCGGGCAGGCCACGGTCGCGGGCTACGACGTGGTCTCCCAGCCCCGGCAGCTGCGCCGCCGCATCGGCCTCACCGGGCAGTACGCATCGGTCGACGAGAAGCTCTCCGGCTGGGAGAACCTCTACATGATCGGCAGGCTCCTCGACCTGCCCCGCAAGGCGGCGCGCGCACGCGCCGACGAGCTCCTCGAGCGGTTCTCGCTCACCGAAGCGGCCAAGCGCCCGTCGATGGACTACTCCGGCGGAATGCGGCGCAGGCTCGACCTCGCCGCTTCGATGATAGGCAGCCCGTCCGTCCTCTACCTGGACGAGCCGACGACGGGACTCGACCCCCGTACGCGCAACGAGGTCTGGGACGAGGTGCAGCGGATGGTCGCGGAGGGGGCGACCGTGCTGCTCACCACCCAGTACATGGAAGAGGCCGAGCAGCTCGCGAACGAGCTCACGGTCATCGACAAGGGAAAGATCATCGCCAGCGGCGGTGTCGACGAGCTCAAGGCGAAGGTCGGCGGTCGCACCCTGCACATCCGGCCGTCCGACCCCGCGGAGCTGCCCGCCATGGCACGGGCGCTCAGGGAGGCGGGCCTCGACGGGATCGCGGGCGCGCAGGCCGTCCCGGACGAAGGACTGCTGTACGTACCGATCCTCAGCGACGAGCAGCTGACCGCCGTCATCGGCCTCCTCGGCTCCCGGGGCTTCTCCCTCGCGCACGTCGCCACCGCGCTGCCCAGCCTGGACGAGGTGTTCCTGGCCATCACCGGCGAGAAGAGCTCGCACGTGACCGACACGATCCCCGAGGAGGTCGCGGTATGAGCACGGCGACTCTGACGCCCACCCCGACCGATTCCGTACCGGTGCGGGCGCAAGCCGGCGAGGGCCGGATCGGTCTGCGGGGCAACCTCCGCCACATCGGGGCACTGGTCCGGCGCAATCTGCTCCAGATCAAGAAGGACCCCGAGTCGATGTTCGACGTCCTCCTGATGCCGATCATCTTCACGCTGCTGTTCGTGTACGTCTTCGGCGGCTCCGTCGGCGCGAGCCTGGGCGGCGACCGGCAGACGTACCTGAACTACGTGGTACCCGGGCTCATGGCGATGATGGGCATGAACATCGCCATGGCGGTCGGCACCGGTGTCAACGACGACTTCCGCAAGGGCGTCATGGACCGGTTCCGGACGATGCCGATCGCCCGCTCCTCGGTGCTCATCGCGAAGATAGTGGTCGAGCTCGGCCGGATGATGGTGGCCACGTCCATCCTGCTGGCGATGGGTTTCGCGCTCGGCATGGAGCTGCAGACCTCGGTGCTCGGCCTGATCGAAGCGGTCGCGCTGTCGGCGGCGTTCGGCGCCGCCATCATGTGGATCTTCATCCTGCTGGGGCTGAGCATGAAGACGGCCCAGGCGGTTCAGGGGATGGGAATGCTCGTGCTGATACCCCTCCAGTTCGGTTCCTCGATCTTCGCGCCGACGGCGACGATGCCCGGCTGGCTCCAGGCGTTCACCGACTACAACCCGCTGTCCAACCTCGCGGACGCGGCTCGCGGGCTGATGTCGGGCGGGCCGGTCGCCCACTCGGTGTGGATGACGCTCGCCTGGTCCGTGGGCATCACCCTCGTGACGGCGCCGCTCGCGGTCAGCAAGTTCCGCAAGAAGACCTGAGCACCGCCGCGCCTACCGGTGCGCCTGTGCCAGGGCGGTGGCCTCCTCCAGGGTGAGGCCGCCGCCTTCGGCGTACGCGGCCGCGTAGGCCGTTTCGCCGGCCGCCGCGCGGACGACCGCCTCCGCCCGGGCCAGGCTCTGCCGTTCCATCGCCGTCAGGAAGTAGCCCTTCGGCAGGAGCGTCGCCTGGACACCCAGCAGCCGCGCCGCGTCCCTGCCGTGCTGTTCGCCGCCGAGACCGCCGAGCGCCCAGGCGAGCGTGACCAGGTGGACGGAGATCATCTGTGGCGCCACCATCAGCGACAGCCGGTCCTGAGCGCTCTCCAGTGCCCGCAGGGCCCGCTCCAGCGCCGTGGTGTGCTCGCCCTCGAGGTTGTCCAGCCAGGCGAGCGACCCGAGTACGAACCCGTCGAAGATCGCGACCGTCTCCGATGTGAACTCCTCGCGCAGCGCGGTGAATTCGTCCCGGGCCTCGGCGATACGGCCGCCGCGCCCCAGCAACAGGCCCAGATGCAGCCGGGCCGCCGGCATCGCCTCGTGCCCGGGCTGCGGTCCGCCGTCGAGGATGTCGCGCAGGATGGCTTCCGCCTCCGCCTCACGGCCGGTCTCGGTGAGGACCCCCGCGTACCGGGACCGCAGCAGCGCGACCTGTGACTGGGCGCCGAGCTGTTCGGCGTAGCCGATGGCTGCGAGGTAGTCATCGGCGGCGAGGGCGTACGCTCCGACCCGTTCATTGGCCTCGCCGCGGGAGGCGAGCGATTCCGCGGCGCCCCAGGCGTCGCCGAGCCGGACGAAGATCGCCAGGCTCTCGTCGGCGTCCACCCGGGCCTCGCCCGCCCAGTCGGGGCGGTTGGCCAGGATGTTGGCCCGCATCTGGAGGGCGCCTCCCAGCTCCCACTCGTAGCCGAACTCCCGGCAGGCCCGGACTGTTTCGTCCATCAGCTCACGCAGCTGGTCGACCTCGCCGGTGAGCAGGATCGCGTACATCCAGAAGGCGCCCGGTGTGCGGCAGGTCTGCGGCTGGCCCATCCGGTACGTGCTCGCGATCACCCGCAGCCGCTCCTGGCTGTCCTCGGTCATCCATGAGTCCGTGTGGTGGTCCATGTTGACCAGCTGGACCAGCCGCACCCCGCGCCGCGCCTCCTCCAGCTGCTCGGGCACCCAGGGCGGCGGCCGGTCGGTGCACCGCTCCATGAGCGAGGGCGCGGGGGTGCCGGGCGGGGCGAAGGGGTCGGGGCCCAGGGCGCCGGCCGCCTCGGCCCAGTGTCGGGCGTCGGTGCGCAGATCGCGCATCGTCCAGTACCAGGACAGGGAGAGGACGAGGCAGAGCGCTTCCTGCTCGTCGCGGGCGGCGACGGCGTGACGCAGTGCGGTGCGCAGATTCTCGTACTCGCGCTGGAACCGGTCGATCGCGGCCCGCTGACCGGCACCGCGGAGTTCCGGTCCGGTGGTACGGGCCAGCTCCCGGAAGTACCCGAGGTGCCGCCGCTCGACGGCGGTCCGCTCCCCCGCCTCGTCCAGCCGCTCCGAGGCGTACTCGCCGACGGTCTCCAGGAGCCGGTAGCGCATCTCGCCGTCGCCGCCGGGAGCCGCGACGACGAGGGACTTGTCGACAAGGAGACCCAGCAGGGCGGCGACGTCGCGGGCGTCGACCGGGTCGGCTCCCACTCCCACCGCCGCTCCGGCGTCTGTGGAACACACCTCTTCCGCCGCGTCGAGCGCGCAGCCGCCCGCGAACACCGACAGCCGGCGCAGCACCGCGCGCTCGGCCGTGTCCAGCAGCTCCCACGACCAGTCGACGACGGCACGCAGGGTCTGCTGACGCGGCAGGACGGTACGGCTGCCGTTGGTGAGCAGCCGGAACCGGTCGTCGAGCCGGTCGGCGATCTGACGCGGGCCGAGCATCCGCAGCCGGGCAGCGGCGAGTTCGATGGCGAGCGGCAGTCCGTCGAGCCGCTGGCAGATCTCGGCGCACGCCACCGCGGTCTCCGGGTCCGCGTCGATCCGGAATCCGGGCCTGGCGGCGCCGCCCCGGTCGGCGAGCAGCCGCAGCGCCATGGGGTCGGGCAGCGGGTCGACGGGGCGGACGAACTCGCCGGGTACGCCGAGGGGTTCACGGCTGGTCGCCAGGACGGTGAGGCCCGGGCAGCGGGCGAGCAGGTGGTCGGCGAGCGAGGCCGCCGCGTCGATCACATGCTCGCAGTTGTCGAGGAGCAGGAGCATCCGGCGCCGCGAGCAGTGCTCGGTGAGGCGTACGAGCGGGTCGCCCGCGCTCCGTTCGGCGGCCCGGAGCTCCTCGGCGCCCGCGCCCCGCAGCACGGTCTCGCGGGCCCCGAGCGCGCTCAGGACGGCCTCGGCCACCGCGTCCGGATCGTCGACGGGGGCGAGTTCCGCCAGCCAGACACCGTCCGGCCACGCAGCCGCGAACGTCTCGGCAACCTCCTGGGAAAGCCGCGTCTTGCCCGCACCACCGGGCCCGAGGAGGGTGACGAGCCGCGCCTGCGAGAGGTCCTCGCGCAGGGCGGCGATATCCCCTTCGCGCCCGACGAAACTGGTGAGCCTGGCGCGCAGATTTCCGTACGGGGCCGGGGCCGGGGCCGGGGCCTGAGCCTGCGTCACGGTCGCGGGCGCGGCCCGGTCTGCGGCCTGGGCCTGCACCGCCGCCGGGACGTCCTCGTGGAGCAGTTCGGTGTGCAGGGCGCGCAGTTCGGGGCCGGGGCCCGTGCCCAACCGGTCCACAAGAACCGTGCGGACCTCCTCGTACGCCGCCAGCGCCTGAGCCGTACGGCCCGCGTCGCGCAGGGCCCGGATACGCAGGGCCTGGAGGGGTTCGTCGATCGGGTGGGCCGCGGCGAGCACGGCCAGTTCCGGCAGGGCCTCTTCGGGGCGGCCGAGGGCAAGAACCGCGGCGAGCCGGGTGCGGCGGGCGTCCAGCCGCCGCGCCTCCAGTCCGGCCACGGCGACCGCACGGTCCGGCAGGTCGGCGAGTACGGGCTCGCGCCACAGGGCAAGGGCGGCGTCGAGCGCCTCGACCGCCTGTCCGGCGTTCCCCTCTCCCAGCGCCCGTGTCCCCTCCCCCGTCAGCCGCTCGAAGCGGTGCAGGTCCACGTCGTCCACCTGGGCGGCAAGCCGGTAGCCGCCCTCGACGGACTCGATCGCCGCCCGTCCGAGCACGCGCCTGAGCCGGCCCACGAGTGCCTGGAGGGCGCCCACCGCTTCGGCGGGCGGATCGCCGTCCCACACCTCGTCGACGAGCGCCGCGGCCCCGACCGTACGGCCCGGACGCATGGCCAGAACGGTCAGCAGGGCACGCAGCCGCGCCCCGCCGATGGCGACGGCCGTACCGTCGTCGCGGAAGGCCCGGGTGGTGCCGAGAATGGTGTAGCGCACCCGCCCATTGTCCGTGACGGTGACCGTTCACCCCACAGCACCCGTGACGGGCGCGTCCGCGCGCCGCGAGCCGCTGAGGAACCAACGTCCCGGAGCGGGACGTTCTCGCCATATCGCCCGTACTGTCGGGGCTCGCCACCTGCCTTCCAGCCACCAGGAGTTCCGCCGATGACCACCGCAGCCACTCGCAGCGACCGGAGGATCAGCCCGATCTTCCTGGCGATCGTCGCCGTCACGGCGGTCTCGGGCTGGGCGGTGTGGACGGACTTCGCGGGGCAGACCGGCTTCGCGATCTTCCTGTTCGTCACCGCGGCCTGGATCGTCTCGCTCTGTCTGCACGAGTACGCCCATGCCCGTACAGCGCTGCACAGCGGGGACATCTCCATCGGGGCGAAGGGCTATCTCACCCTCAACCCGCTGAAGTACACCCATGCTCTGCTGAGCATCGTGCTGCCCGTGCTCTTCGTGATCATGGGTGGGATCGGGCTGCCCGGCGGTGCGGTCTTCATCGAGCGGGGCCGGATCAAGGGCCGCTGGCGGCACAGCCTGATCTCCGCGGCCGGGCCGCTGACCAACGTACTGTTCGCGGTCGTCTGCACGGCGCCGTTCTGGCTGCACGCCCTGGACGGGGTGCCGCTCGCCTTCCGCTACGCACTGGCGTTCCTGGCGCTGCTCCAGGTCACGGCCGCGATCCTGAACTTCCTGCCGATCCCGGGTCTCGACGGCTACGGGGTGATCGAGCCCTGGCTGTCGCACAGGATCCGCCGGCAGGTGGAGCCGTTCGCCCCGTTCGGGCTGATCGCGGTCTTCGGCATCCTGTGGATCCCCGAGGTGAACATCGCCTTCTTCGAAGCGATCGACGCGCTCCTGGAGGGGCTCGGCGTGAGTGAGCTCGAGTCGTACTGCGGGCAGGACCAGTACCGCTTCTGGCAGGAGTTCTGGGGCGAGCAGAATCCGGTGTGCGCAGTGAACGGCTAGCGGGCGTCCGCGGTCGCCGCTCGGTCCTTGCGCAGGTAGAACCACGCCATGTTGGAGGAGAGGCCGGCCAGCAGCACCCAGATGATCCCGAGCCAGGTGCCCTGGACGAAGGAGACCACGGCTGCGCCGACGGCGAGCACGCAGACGACGAGGGCGTAGAGGGCGAGGCGGGGCATGGGGGCTCCTGTCCGGGGATGGTGCGCGATCCCGTCCAGTGTCCCTCATGCCCCATTCCGCTCGGCGTCCGGTCCGGGCCGTGCCGCGCCGCACGGACAGGCCCTGGTCACACGTCGGTGGTACGCAGTCCGGCGTGGGCCTTGTAGCGGCGGTTGACCGAGATCAGGTTGGCGACCAGCGATTCGACCTGGTGCGCGTTGCGCAGCCGGCCCGCGAACACGCCCCGCATGCCGGGGATGCGGCCCGCGAGTGCCTGCACGATGTCGGTGTCGGAGCGGGCCTCGCCCAGCACCATCACATCGGTGTCGATCTCGTCGATCGCCGTGTCCTGGAGCAGCACCGCCGAGAGGTGGTGGAAGGCCGCGGTGACCCGGGAGTCCGGCAGCAGGGCGGCTGCCTGCTCGGCGGCGCTGCCCTCCTCGGGCTTGAGGGCGTAGGCACCCTTCTTGTCGAAGCCGAGCGGGTTGACGCAGTCGACGACGAGCTTCCCGGCGAGCTCCTCGCGCAGGGACTCCAGGGTCTTGGCGTGACCGTCCCACGGCACGGCGACGATCACGATGTCGCTGCGCCGTGCGCAGTCCGCGTTGTCGGCGCCCTCGACGCCGAGGCCGAGTTCGGCGGCGGCCGTACCGGCGCGTCCGGCGTCCCGGGAACCGATGATCACCTTCTGGCCGGCGCGGGCCAGACGGTAGGCGAGGCCGCGGCCCTGCGGGCCTGTTCCGCCGAGCACGCCTACGGTCAGTCCGGAGACGTCGGGAAGGTCCCAGGGGTCCTTGGCGGGGGGCTTGGGCGCGCTGCCGCTGTCGTGGGTAGTCATGGCCCCGACACTACTGCCAGGCAGAGCGGGGACCACGGCGGTTCCGGCCGTGGTGACGAGGCCCACGTGGGCTCCCTTTCGGGTGGGTTCACCGTCAACGCCGGGCGGCACGGCGGGCCTTCGGGCATCATGCCGGACCATGGATGCCGTACGTGTCGCGCTGCTCCGCGAAGTGCTCGCCGGGACCGAGTGGCCCGCGGCGACGCGGCGCTTCGCCGGGACACTCAGGTCGTCCGTGGTTCCGCACGGCGGCGGGCTGCTGCTCGTGGGGACCGAGGTGTACGAGCCGTGGCATCTGGCCGCCCATCTGGTCGACGAGTCCACGTGGTCCGGGCTGCCCGAGCTGCGTCCGACGCTGGTACGGCACCGGGTGGAGGCGGGCGATCCGGTGCATCTGGCCGTCGGTCTGGGCCGGATCGAGGCCGCACGGCGGGGCGAGACGCTGCTCGTGGTGGCCCCGGAGCGGCCGGACGGCGGGCTGCTGGAGCGTGTGCACGACGCGCGGCGGGCCGGGGCGACCGTACTGGCGCTGGACGGCGGCGATCCGGAGGTGCTGGGGCTGGCCCATGAGGCGCTCTCGGTCACCGGTGCGGACGACGTGGACCTCGATACCGTGCAGCACCTGGTGAGCGCGGCGGCCGGGGAGAACAGCCGGCCCGCGCCGCGCGGCCGCCGCTCGTTCCGCGACCGGCTCTCCCGGCTGGCCGACCAGCTGACCGCACCGCCACCGGCCCGCTGGTAAATCCGGTTGCATGGGGCACAAGGGCGGACGGACCATGACCCCTCGTGACGTCGCCGCCCTCCCAGCCCTCTCAGCCCTCCCCGCCTTCCCAGCCCTCTCAGCCCTCCCCGCCCTCCTGGCCCGCCAGGCTCGCCGCGCTGCTTCCCGATCTTTCGCCCTGGCGTTCCTCGGCCGACTTCAGGCTGTTGTGGAGCCAGGGGCTGATCACGTACTTCGGCAGCTTCATGGCCCTGATCGCGCTGCCGTTGCAGATCAAGCACCTCACCGGATCCCCGCTGGCCGTCGGCGCGATGGGCGCCGTCGAGCTGGTGCCGCTGATCGTGTTCGGGCTGTACGGCGGGGCGCTGGCCGACTCGGCTGACCGCCGCAAGGTCATCCTGGGTACGGAGGCGGGGCTCGGGCTGCTCGCCGTGATCCTGCTGGTGAACGCGCTGATGCCCGATCCGGCGCTCTGGCCGCTGTATGTGGTGGCCGCGGGGGTCGCCGCCCTGGCGGGGCTCCAGCGGCCCGCGCTGGATTCACTGATCGCCCGGATCGTGCCCCACGACCAGCAGACCGCCGCCGCGGCGCTGAACTCGTTGCGCTGGCAGATCGGCGCGATCGCGGGTCCGGCGCTCGCGGGCCTGGTGGTGGCCTATGCCGGGCACGCCACGGCGTACGCGGTCACGGTCGTCACCTTCGCCGTCTCCGTCCTGCTCTGCCTGCGGCTCGCCCCCGCTCCTCCCGCCCATGACGCGCAGAAGCCGTCGCTGCGCGGGATCGCGGAGGGTGCGCGGTACGCGTGGAGCAGGCCGGTGCTGCTGGGGACGTACGCCATCGACCTGGCGGCGATGTTCTTCGCCTTCCCGAACACGATCTTCCCGTTCCTGGCGGACGAGCTGGACGCGGAGTGGTCGCTCGGCCTGATGTACGCGGCGGGGTCGGTCGGTTCCCTGGTACTGGGGCTGACCAGCGGCTGGACCTCACGGGTGCGGCGGCACGGGCTCTTCGTGGTGTTCGGCGCGGCCGTCTGGGGTCTGGCGATCGCCGCGGCGGGCTGGTTCGGCGAGGTGTGGCTGGTGCTGGTGTGCCTGGCGGTGGCGGGCGCGGGCGACATGCTGAGCGGTCTGGGCCGGGCGACGATCTGGAACCAGACCATCCCGGAGGAGCTGCGGGGCAGGCTCGCGGGCATCGAGGTGCTGTCGTACAGCGTCGGTCCGCAGCTGGGCCAGGTCCGGGCCGGTGCGATGGCGGGCTGGACGGGGACGCGGCCGGCGATCTGGAGCGGCGGGGTGGCGTGTGTGGCATCGGTCGCACTGCTGGCGGCGACGTTGCCGAAGCTGCTGTCGTACGACTCCGAAACGGACGAGGACGCGGTACGGAGGCGGGCGCAGCGCGCGACCCCCTCCGGCGTCTGAGGAGCGGTGTGCCGGAGGGCGGCGTGGAGCGTGGCCCGTCAGTTGCCGGAGGGGCTTTCGGGTCCGGAAGGGCCTTCAGGTGCCGACTTGTCGTGCCACTTCGGGTCGGTCTCCCACTCCAGGTTCCGCTCCTGGGCGGTTTCCATGGCGTGGTGGGCCTCCTCCGGCGTCGCGTAGGGGCCGAAGCGGTCCTTCGCCGGGCACTCGGGGCCTTCCTCGACCTTCTTGTGCTCCAGGCAGTAGTACCACTCGCCCGGCTTGCCGACGGTGCGCTTCTTGAACAGGGCCATCGTCGCTTCCTTTCCTTACGATCATGCTGCCCCGAGCCCGCTGGTTAGACTCGCTGGCATGTCTGGCCAGTCGCTGCTCGTACCAGGGGAGATCACTCCCATTCGTTCCGTCCCCGGAAACATCCGGCGCCCCGAGTATGTGGGGAAACCGGCTCCCGCGCCGTACACCGGCCCGGAGATCCAGGACGCCGAGACCGTCGAACGGATGCGGATCGCGGGCCGCATCGCCGCCCAGGCGATGGAGGAGGCCGCGAAGCACATCGCTCCGGGTGTCACCACCGACGAGCTCGACCGGGTCGCCCACGAGTTCATGGTCGACCACGGCGCGTACCCCTCGACGCTCGGTTACCGCGGTTTCCCGAAGTCGCTCTGTTCCTCGCTCAACGAGGTCATCTGTCACGGCATCCCGGACTCCACCGTGCTGCGGGACGGCGACATCGTTAACCTCGACGTCACGGCGTACATCAACGGCGTGCACGGCGACAACAACGCCACGTACCTCTGCGGTGACGTCGACGAGGAGTCGCGTCTGCTGGTCGAGCGCACCCGGGAATCGCTGAACCGGGCCATCAAGGCGGTCCGTCCGGGGCGCCAGATCAATGTGATCGGCCGGGTCATCGAGTCGTACGCGAAGCGTTTCGGTTACGGGGTGGTGCGGGACTTCACCGGGCACGGGATCAATTCCTCGTTCCACTCCGGTCTGATCGTTCCCCATTACGACAGCCCGCATGCCACCACGGTGATGCAGCCCGGAATGACCTTCACGATCGAGCCGATGCTGACGCTCGGCACTCATGAGCACGACATGTGGGACGACGGCTGGACCGTGGTGACGAAGGACGGCAGGCGCACCGCGCAGTTCGAGCACACGCTGGTGGTCACGGAGACCGGGGCGGAGATCCTTACTCTTCCGTAACCCTCCGCGCCGGTGCGTCCGGGCGTATCGTTTTTACCGACAGCCAGTCGGGAACCAGTTGACTTAGGTAAGCCTAAGTAGGAAGATCGGCGTATCGCACCCCCCTGGTCTTCGGAGGCCCGCCTTGGACGCACCCGGCACAGCCACCCCCTTCTCCACGCTCATCCGCACGGCCTCGCACGAGCAGCACACCGAGGCGGAGACGTCGACGTTCATGGGCGATCTGCTCGGCGGACGCCTGGGGGTGGACGCGTACACGCGCTACACCGAGCAGCTGTGGTTCGTGTACCGGGCGCTGGAGGACGGCGCGGAGACCCTGCGGAACGACCCGGTCGCCGGGCCCTTCATACAGACCGAGCTGATGCGCAGCACCGAGCTGGAGCGCGACCTGGCACATCTGCGCGGCCCCGGCTGGCGCGAGGGCCTGGAGCCGCTGCCGGCCACCGCCGCGTACGCGGAGCGGGTCGCCGAGTGCGCCCGCACCTGGACTGCCGGATACATCGCGCACCACTACACGCGCTACCTCGGGGACCTCTCGGGCGGCCAGATCATCCGCGACAAGGCGGAGAAGACCTGGGGCTTCGCGCGCAAGGGCGACGGGGTGCGGTTCTACGTGTTCGAGGAGATCGCCAACCCCGCCGCGTTCAAGCGGGGTTACCGGGAGCTGCTGGACGCGGTGAACGCGGACGATCTGGAGAAGCAGCGCATCATCGACGAGTGCAAGCGCGCGTTCGCGCTGAACACCGCCGTCTTCCGCGAGCTGGGCGAGGTCTTCCCGCTCAGCGCGTGACACGTGGGCGCGGTTTTCACGCCCTGGCCAGCAGGACGCGGCCCCCTACCTCCACCGTGCCGTCCGGCGCGGGTGCCGTGAGGATCTGGGAGCCGCGTCCTTGTCTGATGTTGAGGGCGCGGCCGAGCGCGGCGCTGAGCAGCAGTGCCGCCGCCCCGGTCGCCTCGTCCTCCACGATCCCGTCGTCCCTTCGCGGGAAGGCGCGGGCTCTGACCCGCCCCGCGGCCTCGTCCTCCCAGGCCCATACGTAGAGCCAGCCCTCGCCGGGCGGCGGCCCCGTCAGCGCCTCGACCTCGGTGGCCGACGCGTAGCGCTCCAGTGCCCTCGGCGGCGCCCACTCGGGGCGGGCGGTGATCCAGGTGAACTCGCCGTCCTGGCGGGCGAACACGTCTCCCACCGGCAGTTCCAGGATCTCCAGATCGAGCAGCCAGGCCGTGCCGACGAGCGGGTGACCGGCGAACGGGAGCCGCAGCCCGGGGGTGTAGATGTCGACGCGCCCTCGCTCCGGGTCGTCGACGAACACGGTCTCGCTGAAGCCGAGCGTGCGCGCCAGTGCCTGCCGGGACGCCTCATCGGGGTACGCCGCCCCTTCCCGTACGACTCCGAGCGCGTTGCCGTGCCGGCCGTCCGGGCCGCAGAACACACGCAGTACGTCGATGCCGTCGGGTACGCCGAATTCGTTCACGGCCGCATTCAAGCACCGTACGCAATCGCCGGACGCCGCAGGGCCGCACCGGCGGTGTACTGCCGGTGCGGCCCTGACGGAGCTCTGACGGGTCCTTGACGGATCAGACGGATCAGACGGTACGGCGGCGGCGCGCCGCGATCATCACGCCCGCACCGGCGGCCACGACGACGCCCGCGCCGGCGAACAGCGCACCGGCCGGGACGTCGGAGCCGGTGGAGGCGAGGGAGCCCGCGCCGCCGACCGTGGCGCCGGTGCCGCCGGTGACCGAACCGCCGGTGGTGGAGCCGGCGTCGGCCGAACCGCCGGTCGTGGAGCCGCCCGCGGACGAGCCGCCGGGCAGCTGCGCGTCCTTGTCGAGTGCCACGGCGACGGTCAGGCTGTCGAGCTTCTCGCCCTTCTCGTACATGCCGCCGAACGCCTTGGTGCCGTCGGCGGACAGGGTCGCGGGGACGCCGGAGAGGGTCACCACGCCGTCCTTGGCGGCCAGTTCACCTGTGGGCAGCTTCAGGTCGGCGACGGCAAGACCGGTGTAGGTGGAGACCTTCTTGGTCTCCCGGTCCTTGCTGGACACGTCGGCGATCAGCGTGCCCTTGGTCCCCTCACCTGGATCTCCAGGCCGGTCAGCGAGAGGTCGAGGGTGTAGTCGTCGCCCTCCTTGTGGCCGAGGAAGCGGACCTTGCCTGCGAACTCGGCGTCGAGCGTCCGGTTCGCGGCGTCGAAGTCGCCGGTGGCGTCCGGGAAGCGGTAGCCGTTGCCGGAGGCGGTGGCGCCCGCGCTCGTCTCGACCTTGCGAGCTGCTCGGCGAGGTCTACCGGCAGCCGGTGGATGTCTTCCCGCACCCGCGGACGGGGGTGCCTCTCGTCGTACCGACAAGGGTGTCTTGACCCTGTCTTGACCGGCCTCTGGGTCGCTGGTGGGTCGACTGTGACCAGGCCGTTTTCCTGCGCCGGGGGTGAGAGGTGAATCACCGTACGAGGGGGTACGGGTGAGGTAAGGCTCGGTTAAGTTAGGTCCGCCTCACCCGGCTTTGCCCGAGTGTTCTCCGTCCCCTTTACCTCTTCCGTGGAGCCCGCATGCGAGCCGTTCGTTTCTCCGTCGTCACCGCTGCCGCGACCGTGGCCGCACTGACCGCCGTCACCGGCTGCGCCGAGAAGAGCGACGGCAAGGGCGACGGCGCGGTCCAGGTCGTCGCGAAGGACGACTCCTGCGAGGTCTCGAAGACGAAGATCCCCGCCGGCCATGTCGAACTGGCCGTCGAGAACAAGGGATCGAAGGTCACCGAGGTCTACATCCTCTTCCCGGACGACCGCATCGTCACCGAGCGCGAGAACATCGGCCCCGGCACCAAGGCGAAGATCACCGCCGAGGTGAAGGCCGGTTCGTACGAGATCGCCTGCAAGCCCGGTATGAAGGGCGACGGCATCCGCCAGAAGGTCGAGGTCACCGGCGGTTCGGCGGTGAAGCGCAGCCCGGAGATGGACAAGGCCGTCGCCGAGTACCGCACCTACGTGCAGGCGCAGGCCGACGAGACGCTGCCCAAGGTCAAGGTCTTCACCGACGCCGTCGCCGCGGGTGACATCGAGGCCGCGAAGAAGGCGTACGCCGACTCCCGTATCGGCTGGGAGCGCACCGAGCCGGTCGCCGAGTCCTTCGGCGACATCGACCCGAAGGTCGACGTCCGCGCCGACGGCCTGGAGGAGGGCCAGGAGTGGACCGGCTGGCACCGCCTGGAGAAGGCCCTCTGGCAGGACAAGAAGCTGGGCGCCGAGGAGAAGGCCCTCGCCCCCGTCCTCTACAAGGACCTCATCGACTGGCAGAACCGCGTCGGCAAGGCGGAGATCACCCCGACCTCGATGGCCAACGGCGCCAAGGAACTCCTCGACGAGGTCGCCACCGGCAAGGTCACCGGTGAGGAGGAGCGCTACAGCCACACCGACCTCGTCGACTTCAAGGCGAACGTCGAGGGTGCGGAGAAGTCGTACGAGCTGCTGAAGCCGATCGCGGCGAAGAACGACGCGGCGCTGACCGCCTCCCTGGACAAGGAGTTCGCGGCGCTCGACACGCTGCTGGACAAGTACCGCGAGGACAAGAACTCCTACGAGTTCACCTCGTACGACAAGGTCGGCAAGGCGGAGCGCAAGGAGCTCTCGGACGCGGTCAACGCGCTCGCCGAGCCGCTGTCCAGGCTCGCCGCCGCGGTGACGAAGTAACCCAGGACGAAGTAACTCAGGGCGAGGAGGCTCCGGTCATGTCCGAGGACGCACAGAACACCGCCGCCGCACTCACGGAGACCGACGGCGCCGCGCCCCCTTCGCGCCGGGCCCTGCTCGGCTGGGGCGGGGCCGGGCTCGCGCTCGGTGCCGTGGCGGCGGGCGGAGCGGTCGCCGCGGTGCGCTCCGACGAGGGCACGGTGCCCGCCGCGGAGAGCGGTGCGGCCGTGCCGTTCCACGGTGCGCACCAGGCCGGGATCGCCACCGCCGTACAGGACCGGCTGCACTTCGCCGCGTTCGACGTGACGACGAAGGACCGGGCCGAGCTGGCCGCCCTGCTCCAGGAGTGGACCCGGGCGGCGGAGCGGATGACGGCCGGGCGCCCGGTGGGCGACGGTGCGTACGGAGGGCTCGCGGAGGCTCCGCCGGACGACACCGGCGAGGCGCTGGGCCTCAAGCCGTCCCGGCTGACCCTCACGATCGGCTTCGGGCCCTCGCTCTTCGCGAAGGGCCGGTTCGGGCTCGATGACCGGCGCCCCGAGGCGCTCGTCGAGCTGCCGAAGTTCCCCTTCGACAACCTCGACGCCTCCCGCAGCGGCGGCGACCTGTGCGTCCAGGCGTGCGCGGACGACCCGCAGGTCGCGGTGCACGCCATCCGTAACCTCGCCAGGATCGGCATGGGGCGTACGGCGATCCGCTGGTCGCAGCTCGGCTTCGGCAAGACGTCGTCGACGACGCCCGACGCGCAGACCCCCCGCAACATGATGGGTTTCAAGGACGGCACCCGGAACATCGCGGGCACCGACAGCGCGGCCCTGAAGAAGCACGTGTGGGTGGGCGGGAAGGACGACTCCGGCTGGATGACCGGGGGTTCGTACCTCGTCGCCCGGCGCATCCGGATGCACATCGAGACCTGGGACAGGACCGGACTCCAGGAGCAGGAGGACATCTTCGGCCGGGACAAGGGCGAGGGCGCCCCTGTCGGCAAGTCGAAGGAGCGCGACGAGCCGTTCCTGAAGGCGATGCTGCCGACGGCCCATGTGCGCCTCGCGCACCCGGACACCAATGACGGGGCGACGATCCTGCGCCGCGGCTACTCCTTCACCGACGGTACGGACGGGCTCGGCCGGCTCGACGCGGGCCTGTTCTTCCTGGCGTACCAGCGCGATGTCCGCAAGGGCTTCATTCCGGTGCAGCGCAGCCTGGCGGCGCACGACGCGCTGAACGAGTACATCCAGCACGTGGGTTCGGCCGTCTTCGCCGTCCCGCCGGGCGTCCGTGACAAGGACGACTGGTGGGGCCGGGCACTGTTCTCATGACCGACACCGTGGAAGGACCGGCATGTTCGGCAACTATCTGATCGGCCTGCGCGAGGGCCTGGAGGCCAGTCTCGTCGTCTGCATCCTGGTCGCGTATCTGGTCAGGACGGAACGCCGTGACGCGCTGCGCCCGGTATGGACGGGCATCGGGATCGCCTGTGCGATCTCGCTGGCCTTCGGCGCCGCGCTGGAGTTCGGCTCGCAGGAGATGACGTTCAAGGCCCAGGAGGCGCTGGGCGGTTCGCTGTCGATCATCGCGGTCGGCCTGGTGACGTGGATGGTCTTCTGGATGCGGCGCACCGCGCGGCACCTCAAGGCGGAACTGCACGGCAAGCTCGACGCGGCGCTCGCGATGGGCACCGGCGCGCTCGTGGCCACGGCGTTCCTGGCCGTGGGGCGTGAGGGCCTGGAGACCGCGCTGTTCGTGTGGGCGTCGGTGCGGGCGAGCGGCGAGGGTTCATCGGAGCCGCTGATCGGTGTGCTGCTGGGTATCGCCACCGCCGTCGTGCTGGGCTGGCTGTTCTACCGCGGGGCGCTGAGGATCAACCTGGCGAAGTTCTTCACCTGGACCGGCGGGATGCTGGTCGTGGTGGCGGCCGGCGTGCTGGCGTACGGCGTGCACGACCTCCAGGAGGCGGAGTTCCTGGGCGGTCTGCGGAACAAGGCGTTCGACGTCAGCGCCACGATCCCGCCCGACAGCTGGTACGGCACCCTGCTGAAGGGCGTGTTCAACTTCCAGCCCGACCCGACCGTCCTCCAGGTCACGGTGTGGGCGCTGTATCTGATCCCCACGCTCGCGCTGTTCCTCGCCCCGGTAGGGTTCGGACGGTCAGTGCGGGCGACGGATCAGAAGGCGCAGAAGGCAACGGATGACAAGGCTGGGGCGACTGGCGGCGGGGCTCGCGACGGCGACAGTGCTGAGCGTGACGGCGAGCGGCTGCGTGACGGTGCACGGCGAGCTGGAAGTCGTGCCGGGAGCGAAGAAGTCTGAGGCCGCGCAGGCCCTGGAGGACTTCACGACCGCTTACAACAAGGCGGACAAGGCGTACGATCCGGCGCTCGACGCGGACCGGGTGACCGGTTCGCTCGGTGCGATCAACCAGGCGGGTCTGAAGGCGCGGCAGAAGAACAGCCCGGACGGCAACGCGGCCCATCAGCCGCTGGAGCTGACCGATGCCTCGTACACCATCCCGAAGAAGGCCGGCTGGCCACGCTGGTTCGTCGCGGACACCGATTCCAACCGTGACCAGGACGCGGGGAAGCTCGACACCCGCTGGCTGCTCGTGTTCGTACGGACGGGTCCCGACGCGCTGTGGAAGGCCGCTTATCTGGCGGTCGTTCCCCCCGGCCAGGTCCCGGAGTTCCGGGTGGACGGTGACGGCTTCGCGGAGCCCGTGGCGCCCGCGAGCGGTGAACTGGCCGTCGAGCCCGAAGACTTGAGTGCCACGTACACCGGGTATCTGAAGGACGGCGAGCCGGATGTGTTCGCTCCGGGTGCGGCCACCTCGGCCTGGCGGACCACGCGCAAGAACACCCGCGTGGCCGGATTCTCGTACCAGTACGTCGACCAGCCCCTGGACACCGGAACGTTCGCGCCGCTCGGCCTCACGACGGAGGACGGCGGGGCGCTGGTCTTCTTCAGCAGCAAGCACTTCGAGCGGCAGACGGCGGCGCAGGGCCTGAAGCCGACGGTCAACTCGGACGTGCAGGCGCTGCTGACGGGCGAGGTGAAGAGCACCCTCACCAAGGAGCGGGTCTCCAGCCAGCTGGTGTACGTCCCCAAGCAGGGCGCCGCGGACCAGGCCGGCAAGGTGATCGTGCTGAACCGCCTGCCCGGCCTGACGGCCGCGCAGGGTTCGTAGCCCGCCGGACACGCCCTGGGGCGTGTCCTAGCGGCTCAGCGGCCAGGCCACCGAATCGTGGTCGAGATCGCTCTGCTCGGCGGAGTCCGCGTACTGCGCGCAGGCGTCGGTGAGCGTTTCGAGCAGGGTCAGCGGATCGGGCAGCGGGTGCTCGGGGCCGCGGAGCCAGCGCACGTCCAGCTCACCGGGGAGCCGTGCGGGTGGCAGGAGGACGTAGCTGCCGCGGCAGTGCCAGCGCAGCCCCGGGTGCTCGTCCATGGTCTCGGGGTGGCAGTCCAGCTCACAGGGCCACCACTCGTCCTCGTCCTCGGGGGTGCCGCGGGTGGCGGTGAAGAAGAGCATCCGGTCCTCGCCGGACTGGGCGACGGGGCCGACGTCGATGTCTGCGGCAAGGAGCCGTTCCAGGGCTCCGGCGCCGGCGGTCAGCGGGACGTCCAGGACGTCGTGGATCATGCCGGTCGCGGTGATGAAGTTGGCCAGCGGCTGGCCTGCGGCCCAGCGCTCGATCTGCGCGCGGTCGGTGGTCGACTGCGTCTGCCAGGCGAACGAGACGGGGTGGCGCGCGGGGGTGGGGCATCCGATGCGTTCGCACGAACATCGGTATCCGTTGGGATGCGCGGCGGGCGAGATCGGCATGCCCGCATCGGCGACAGCCAGCAGCAGCTCCAGGCGGGCCGTGTCATCGGCCTCGGCCCGCTGCGGTTTGGGTCGTCGCCGCAGCCACTGGGAAATCCTGTTCTCTGTGCCGCGATAACGGCCGGAATCGGCGCCCATCTATCCCCTCACCTCAGCGTTGCCTGTCCATGGTCCCACCATCCTGCGCCTCGGGTGGCCAGAGTTCTCAAGCGGGTACGGGGGCAGATGCACCGAGGTGAGCACCATCACACCTCATGTCATGACATTCCGGGTATCGCTCAGCGCTCCGCGGAGAGGCCCCGGAGGGCGTAGTCGACCACCGAGTCGGCGTACTCGTGCGTCAGCGGGAGGGTCCGGAGCAGCCAGCGGTGGGTCAGAGGGGCGATCAGCAGCTCCAGGGCGATCCGGGGGTCGATGTCGGCCCGCAGCTCTCCGGTCTCCTGGGCCGCACGCAGCCGTGTGACATAGAACTGGAGCTGCGGGTCGAGCAGTTTCCCGGTGAATTCGGCGCCGAGCTTCGGATCGACGATCCCTTCGGCGGTGAGCGCGCGGGTCGGCGCCTCGATCGCCGGGTCGTTGAGCTCGTCGACGGTGGCCCGCAGGACGAGCTTGAGGTCGGCCGCCAGATCTCCGGTGTCCGGAAGCCCGTGCACCTCTCCTGCGACCTCCGCCGCCCGCTCCCCGAGCTCGGTGAACGCCTCGAGCAGTACGGCCGCCTTCGACGGCCACCAGCGGTAGATCGTCTGTTTGCCGACCCCGGCGCGGGCGGCGATCCCCTCGATCGTCGTCTTCGCGTAGCCGACCTCCACCACCAGGGCGAGAGCGGCGTCGTAGATGGCGCGGCGCGAGCGGTCGCTGCGGCGGCTGGAGTCGGGGACCTTGGCGGGTGACATGTACGCCAATCTACCTCCCTGCGAGCCGATACGTATCGTCTTGTAGGCCCTGCTTGTAGGTCCGATACGAACCACCCGATCGGTCCACTGCGGATCGGCCCGGCACGGCGCACCATGAGCTCACGCACTGATCGTGCGTCCCACCGTTCCGCAGCCGAGGCTGCCGTTCGAGAGGAGCCCGCATTGACTCGTGACGCCACCCCTCGTCGCTATCTGATGTGCGCCCCCACCCACTTCAAGGTCACGTACTCCATCAACCCGTGGATGGACCCGTCGAAACCCGTCGACCTGGCGCTGGCCAGGACCCAGTGGGAGGACCTGCGCGACCGGTACCGCGCGCTCGGGCACACCGTCGAGCTGCTCACCCCCCGGCCGGATCTGCCGGACATGGTCTTCGCCGCCAACGGGGCGACCGTGATCGACGGGCGCGTACTGGGCGCCCTGTTCGCCTACCGGGAGCGGTACGAGGAGGCGGAGGCCCACCGGGACTGGTTCCGGGGAGCGGGCTTCACCGAGATCCGCGAGCCGGATCACGTCAACGAGGGCGAGGGGGACTTCGCGGTCACCTCCTCGTACATCCTGGCGGGCCGCGGATTCCGCTCCAGTCCGCTCTCGCACGACGAGGCGCAGGAGTTCTTCGGGCGGCCGGTCATCGGTCTCGATCTGGTGGATCCGCGCTACTACCACCTGGACACGGCCCTGTGCGTGCTCGACGAGGCGGCCGACGAGATCATGTACTACCCCGGCGCCTTCTCGCCGGGCAGCAGGTCCGTGCTGGCCCGGCTCTTCCCCGACGCGCTGACCGCCCGGGAGCCGGACGCGGCGGCGCTCGGCCTCAACGCGGTCAGCGACGGGCTCCACGTGCTGCTGCCGCAGGCCGCCACGGGGCTCTTCGAGCCGCTGCGGGACCGCGGTTTCGATCCGGTGCCGATGGACCTGGGCGAGCTGCTCAAGGGCGGCGGCAGCGTGAAGTGCTGCACCCAGGAGCTACGCCTGTGAGGCGTCGGGCGGCCAGGCGTCACCCCACGCGGTGTCCCTGGCCGCCCGGTACAGCTCGCCGTGGCGCTTGGTGACCGTGGAGCGCTGGAGGGCCTCGTCGCGGGTGCAGAGTTCCAGCAGCACCTGGCCCTTGCGGATCTGCGGCCTGCGGATGACGCGGGCGGCGGCCGGGTCCACGGGGAAGCGGGTCGCCACGACGTAGCTGAACTTCTCGTCCTCGTGGCTGAGCGAGCCGCCCTTCACCTGCCGGTGCAGCGAGGAGCGGCTGACCCGGGCGGAGAAGTGGCACCAGTCGGTGCCCGGCTCGATGGGGCACGCGTCGTCGTGCGGGCAGGGCGCGGCGACGCTCAGCCCGGCGGCGATCAGCCGGGTACGGGCCTCGATGACGCGCTCGTACCCGTCGGGGGTGCCTGCCTCGACGATCACGACTGCCTGCGCGGCGCCCGCCGCGGCGTCCACGAGCTCGGCCCTGGCCTTCGGGGTGAGTTCCTTGAGTACGTACGAGACGGTCACCAGGTCCACCGGCGCGAGTTCGAGCGCGGCGCCGATCCTGGCCTGCTGCCACGTGGCGTCGCGCAGGCCGGGGAGGCCCGAGGAGGCGGCCAGTTCGCGGCCCAGGGCGAGCGCGGGCTCGGCCCAGTCCAGGACCGTCGTCGCCGGCCCCTGCCAGGCTCCGGCGACCGCCCAGCTCGCCGCGCCCGTACCGCCCCCGACGTCGGTGTGCGTGGCGGGGACCCAGTCAGGGGCGGCCTCGCGCAGCGCGGCGATCGCGGACCGTACCGCCTCGAAGGTCGCGGGCATCCGGTACGCGGCGTACGCGACGACGTCGGAGCGGTCGCGCAGAATCGGGGCGTCCGTCGGAGTGGTCCCGCGGTAGCTGGCGATCAGCCGGTCGACGGCCTGCGTGGCCTGCTTGGGCGGCAGTCCGTCGAGCAGCGCGGCCAGGGCCGCGCGCAGCGCTTCCGCTGTGGAGGTGGAGGGGTTCACCGCCGAATTGTAGGCGCAGGCAACCTGTGGGCCGCAGTCCGTTCGCCGGGACGGAACCGGGACGCAACGGCTACGGAACAACGACCGAACCGAACTGCTTTTCCCCTGCGGCCTGTTGCTACGCTGACCGCCGCGAGGATCGGGGATTGCTCATCGGGGGGACCATGAGACAGAGGATCGTGCGCCTGGCTCTGGCCGGGGGGGTGCTGGTCCTGGGCCTGCTGCTCCTGCTGGCGACCTGCGGGGGTGACGGGAGCGGCGACAGGAGCGGCAAGAAGCCGAAGAAGCCGGTGAAGAAGAGCGCGGGCCCCACGACGCAGCTCACCGTCCCGCCGGAGTACACGACGGCGCGGGGCTGGGAGATCATCGGGGCCGCACCCGAGTACGCGGTCTCGCGCCCGACCGGCCGGCTGGCGTTCCTGGTGACGGCCTCCGGGAACCGCTACCGGCTGCGGACCATCGACGCCGAAACGGGAAAGCTGGCGTGGAGCGGCACGGCCTGGCGCCCGCCGGACCCGCTGCCCTTCCCGAAGCTGCTCTCCGTGGCCACGGAGGACCGGCAGTACTTCGTGACCTGGGCGTACGGGAAGGTCGGCGACGGGCTCTCCGCCACCGACACCTTCGTCTCCCTCGACGTGTACGACGCGGCCGACGGCACCCGCCGCCGCGTGGAGGTGCCGTGGAGCGGTGCACCCAAGGTCACGGCCACCGGGCCGGACATCCTGATCAGTGACGGGCGTGCGAACAGCGCGGTGATCGACCCGGCCACCGGCCAGGTGTCCCGGATCGCCGCCACCGCGCTGAAGTATCCGAAGGGCTGCCCGTCCTGCAAGCAGCTCACGGAGGTGCGCGGCCAGACCCCGCAGGGGCTGCTGGTGAGCGGGGCGCGGGAGTTCTGGGTGCGGGGCGGCTGGTTCAGCCGGAACGTGGCGCCCAAGGGCGCCGACCGGCGGAGCGGGGTGCCGACCTCGGTGGCGCCGGGGTGGATTCTGGCGCAGTGGCAGCTGGCCAAGGGCGCGAAGCGGGCGGCGAGCCACGAGCTGTGGGCGGTCCACGAGGCGGCGACGGGGAAGCCGGTCGTCTCGGTGGAGTGCCACAAGCCGGCGATCGAGCCGGGGCGGTATCCGCAGGCGGTCGTCTCGCCGTCGGACGGCTATCTGGTCGCCGGGAACCTCGCCTTCGACCTGGGCGCGGCCAAGGGGTTCTGCCTGGAGGACGAGGACGGCTCGACCTCGGTGACGCTCGCCTCGGTGACGGACCGGGGCGTGGCCTACGGCGCGATGAACGTGCGCGACGCGTCGGACGCCCTGGAAGGGGGCGGCGCACCGGTCGAGATGGAATTCACGACGGGGGCGACCTCGCCGCTGTCACCGAATGTGCGGCTGCCCGGGATGGAGACGGCGGGGGTCGGCCTGTTCCGCTGGACGGACCGCAGGGACCGGCTCCACCTGATCGGCTACCCGCGCAACGGTTGAGAGGGAGGGCGGGGCGGGGCGTTCGCGCCGCCCCGCCCCGTACGCTCCGGGCCGCCTGCGTCAGAGTCCGCCCGCCGTGCGGGCCCGCTGCTGCCACGGCCTGCACAGCGTCAGGAAGCACACCACCGCCCCCAGCGCGCACACCACCTGCACCACGGCCATGGGCACGGCCGTCCGCTCCCCCGCGATACCGACGAGCGGCGAGGCGATCGCCCCGATCAGGAACGACGACGTGCCGAGCAGTGCCGAGGCCGAACCGGCGGCGTGCTTCGTACGCATCAGGGCCTGGGCGTTGGTGTTGGGCATCGCGAGACCCATCGCCGACATCAGGACGAAGAGTCCGGCGGCCACCGGCACCAGGCCGACCTCGCCGAAGACCCCGGACGTCATCAGCAGGAGCGCGATCGCCGCCAGCGAGATGACGCCGAGTCCGAACCCGAGTGCCTTGTCCAGGCTGACCCGGCCAACCAGCACCTTGCCGTTGATCTGGCCGACGGCGATCAGGCCGATCGAGTTGATGCCGAAGAGCAGGCTGAAGGTCTGCGGCGAGGCACCGTAGATCTCCTGGACCACGAACGGGGACGCGCTCACATAGGCGAAGAGCGCGGCGAAGGCGAGGCTGCCGGCGATCATGTAGCCGGTGAACACCCGGTCGGCGAGCAGGCCGCGCATGGTGCGCAGGGCCTCGCCGACACCGCCGGTGTGGCGCGCCTCCGGCGGCAGCGTCTCGTGCAGCCACTTCCACACGACCAGCGTCAGCGCGATGCCGACGCCGGTGAGCACGACGAAGATGCCGCGCCAGTCGGTGAACCGGAGCACCTGGCCGCCGATCACCGGGGCGATGATCGGCGCGACTCCGGAGATCAGCATCAGGGTGGAGAAGAACCTGGCCATCTCCACGCCGTCGTAGAGGTCACGCACCACGGCACGCGAGATCACGATGCCGGCCGCGCCCGCCAGCCCCTGGAGGAGGCGGAAGCCGATGAGGAGTTCGGCGGTGGGCGCGAAGGCGCAGATCGCGGTGGCGATCACGTAGACGATCATGCCGAGGAGCAGCGGTCTGCGCCGGCCCCACCGGTCGCTCATCGGTCCGACGACGAGCTGTCCGAGCGCCATGCCCGCCAGACAGGCGGTCAGCGTGAGCTGGACGGTTGATGCGGGGGCGTGCAGGACGTCGGTGACCTCCGGCAGCGCCGGGAGGTACATGTCCATGGAGAGGGGCGGCAGTGCGGTCAGTCCGCCGAGGACCAGGGTGACCAGCAGTCCGGTCCGCCGGGCGGCGGGGGTGGACCTGTTCGGGGCGGTGCCGGGTCCGGCGCCGGCCCCTGTCGTGGGTATGTGCTCTTTCTGGGCCCGGCTTCCGCCGCTGTCCGGCATTCTCATCTCCGCATCGTTGAATCCGCATCTATGCTCTCAGCTCAACCGCGATGATCGGAACCGTTTACTTATGGGGGCGGACATGAGCAGAACTGTGCGATGGGGCGTGCTGGCGACGGGCGGTATAGCCGCGCGGTTCACCGAGGACCTCCTCGGGATGCCGGACGCCGAGGTGGTGGCGGTGGCATCCCGTACGGACGCCTCCGCGAAGGCGTTCGCCGAACGGTTCGGGATCGGGCGGGCGTACGGGAGCTGGGCGGAGCTCGTCGCCGACGACGAGGTCGACGTGGTGTACGTGGCCACTCCGCACTCCGCGCACCGGGAGGCGGCCGGGCTCGCTCTCGAAGCCGGAAAGCACGTGCTGTGCGAGAAGGCGTTCACGCTCAACACCCCGCAGGCCGAGGAGCTCGTCGCCCTGGCCCGGGAGCGCGGGCTCTTCCTGATGGAAGCGATGTGGACGTACTGCAATCCCGTCATCCGGCGCATGACGGAGCTCGTGCGGGACGGTGCCGTCGGCGAGATCCGCACCGTGCAGGCCGACTTCGGCTTCGCGGGCGGCTTCGGCGCCGAGCACCGGCTGCGCGATCCCGCGCTGGGCGGCGGCGCGCTGCTGGACCTCGGGGTCTACCCGGTCTCGTTCGCGCATCTGCTGCTGGGTGAGCCGGACCGGGTGCAGGCCGACGCGCTGCTCTCCCCCGAGGGCGTCGACCTGAACACCGGGATGCTGCTGGGCTGGTCCGGTGCGGGCGCCACCGCGCTGCTCGCCTGCTCGGTCGTCGGGGACCATCCGACGACGGCTTCGGTCATCGGGACGGCCGGGCGTATCGACTTCCCGCACGGCTTCTTCTACCCGGAGCGCTTCGTGCTGCACCGGCCGGGCCGGGAACCCGAGGTGTTCGACTCGGGTCCTGGCCCCCAGGGCCTTTCGGGACTGCAGTACGAGGCCGCCGAGGTGATGCGCGCGGTACGGGCGGGCGAGACGGAGTCCCCGCTCGTACCGCTGGACGGCTCGCTGGCCGTGATGCGGACGCTCGACGCGGTACGTGAGCGCATCGGCGTCCGCTACCAGGCCGACGCTGTCACGCGGGGTTGAGTCCCGGGTTGCCCGCCTCGGTCACGAACGTCGCGGCCGTCGTCACCGGTGCGCCGGGGGTGGTGACGGCCGACACCGTACGGAAGTCGGCGCGCGCCTCCTTCGTACCGAGCGTGACGAGGGCGTAGCCGCGGCGGCCGTTGTAGAACTTCATGTGCGGGTTGGCCGTCGTCAGGTTGGTCCAGTTCGCCGGCCGGTCCGCGCCGTCCTTGCCGCTGGCGATGGACGTGGCGACGATCTCCGTGCCGATGGTCCGGGAGGACGGATCGTCGAAGTCCTTCTTCAGGTCGAGGCCGTAGCCGACGTGCACATCGCCGGTCAGCACCATCAGGTTGTCGACCCCCGCGGCCTCCGCGCCGTTCAGGAGCCGCTGGCGGGAGGCCGGGGAGCCGTCCCACGAGTCCGTGACTCCTCCCCCTCGTAATCGAGGGGGCTTCTCGCTATGCCGGTTGGGCGTCGCGACGGACCAGCCCGGCCCGTAGAACGTTCAGGGCGCCCACCGTGTCCGCGTGCGCCTGGTGGTCGCACGAGATGCAGTGGAACTTCTCCTGGGTGGGCCGGTTCTCCGCTGCGACGTGCCCGCATGCGGGGCAGGTCCGGGAGGTGTTGCGGGGGTCCACGGCGATCACATTGCGTCCGGCGCTTTCAGCCTTGGCGTGCAGGATCGTCAGGAACACCCCCCATCCGGCATCCGAGATCGAGTGGTTGAGTCCAGCCTTCGCGGCGGCCCCGTTGGGCAGGAAGCTGCCCGGCCGGTCGGGGTCGGCCTTCGGCGTGGGGGTCTTGACCATGTTGCGGATCTTGAGGTCTTCGTGCGCGATGAAGTCGTGCTCCCGCACGAGGTCAAGAGCGGTCTTGTGCGCGTGGTCGAGCCGCTGACGGCGGACCTTGCGGTGAAGGTCGGCGACCTTCTGAACGGCCCGCCGGTGGTTGGCAGTGCGCTTGTCACGGCGCGCACGCGGGAACCGGGACAACGTCTGCTGTGCGGCTTCGAGCTTCGCGGCAGACTTCCGCCCGTGGCGGGGGTTCTCGACGAACGCACCGTTGGAGTCGGCGAGGAAGTTGGCTAGACCCATGTCGATGCCGGCCACGCTGCCGGTAGGGGGCAACGGTTCCGGCGCAGTCTGCTCGGCGGTCAGGATCACGTACCAGCGCTTGCCCTCGCGCTTGACGGACACGGTCTTGACCTTGCCGACCACTGGCCGGTGCTGGTTGACCTTGACGTGCCCAACACTCTGGAAGCGGACGCGGGTGACCGGGTCGTGCGGGGTGGAGTCCCAGAGGCAGCCGTCGCCATCCTTGGGGAAGTCCACCGTGTCGAACCAGTTGACGCCCCGGAAGCGCGGGTAGCCCGGTGTGCCTCCGGACTTGATTCGCCGGAAGAACGCAGCGAACGCCTTGTCGAGCCGGCGCAAGGTCGCCTGCTGCGAGGAGAAAGACCAGCGGCCCTGACACGCCGGGTCGAACGCCCGGATGCCCTTGAGCTGAGCGGACTGCTGCCCGTACCTGATACTCGTCTTCGAGGTGTGCCGGTAGGCGTCGCGCCGTTCCTGCAACGCTCCGTTGTAGAGCGAGCAGTGATCGCGCAGCATCTCGCCCAGCGCGACCTGCTGACCCACGGTGGGCCGCATGATGAACTTGTACGCACGGATCATCCAGCCCACCTCCTCAAGGTCCGGCTCGACCGGCCATGTCGAAGATATGCCAGCCACATATACGCACCCCAGGGTTGCCGCTGCCCGTCACCCGAATGTGTGGCGCAGAACCGATACGCCAGGCATGCCACCACCGCGTGCCGGACGCCGTCACACCTCACGTACGCTGCCGGGCCATGAACGCTGAGCAGAGAATCGCTGTCGTAACGGGTGCCGGGTCGGGAATCGGAAAGGCCGTGGCACTGACCCTCGCGGGTGCGGGCTGGGCCGTGGTGCAGGCCGGGCGGCGGCTGGAGGCGCTGGAGGCGACCGCCCGCGAGTCGGGGTCCGGCGACACCTTGTGCGTACGCGCCGATGTGACCGATCCCGGCGATGTGGACGCGCTCTTCGCCGCCGTGCGCGAGCGGTTCGGCCGGCTGGACCTGCTCTTCAACAACGCGGGTACGTTCGGCCCCGGCTCGGTCCCGGTCGAGGACCTCGCGTACGAGGACTGGCGCGCCGTGGTGGACGTGAACCTGACGGGCGCGTTCCTGTGCGCGCAGGCGGCGTACCGGCAGATGAAGGAGCAGGACCCGCAGGGCGGCCGGATCATCAACAACGGTTCGATCTCCGCGCACGCGCCGCGCCCGAACTCGATCGCGTACACGGCGACGAAGCACGCCATGACGGGTCTGACGAAGTCGCTGTCCCTGGACGGGCGTCCGTACCGGATCGCCTGCGGGCAGATCGACATCGGCAACGCGGCCACGGAGATGACGGAGCGGATGCAGACCGGGATCCTCCAGGCCAACGGGGAGCTGGCGGTGGAGCCGGTGATGGCCGCGGCGGACGTGGCGCGGACGGTGCTGCACATGGCGGAGCTGCCGCTGGAGGCGAACGTGCAGTTCGCGACGGTCCTGGCGACGAACATGCCGTACGTGGGCAGGGGCTGAGCGGCGCCCGGGCGTCAGGGTGCGGTCCGCCCCCGCTGGCCGCACCCCGCAACCGATCCCCGAGCCCGGGAATGCGCGTGGCCGCAGGGCGGTTGACCTGCGACATGACCCAGCTCTCCGGCACTCCCGGCTCCTCGATCCCCGGCATTCTTCGTTACACCGCCTTCTCGGCCGACCCGGAAGGCGGCAACCCCGCTGGTGTCGTCCTGGACGCGTCCGGACTGGACGACACGGCGATGCTCGCCGTGGCCGCCGAACTCGGCTACAGCGAGTCGGCGTTCCTCACCGGGCAGGCCGGCCGGGAGTACACGATCCGCTACTTCAGCCCGAAGGCCGAGGTGCCGTTCTGCGGTCACGCGACCGTCGCGACGGCCATCGCGCTCGCCGAACGCGACGGCCCCGGCGACCTGGTGTTCTCGACCCGGGCGGGTACGGTCCCGGTGACCGTGTCCCGCGTGGGCGACGAGCTGCGGGCCACGCTCACCAGCGTCGAGCCGCGGGTCGAGGAGATCTCGCCGGACGATCTGACGGAAGCCCTGGCTGCGCTCGACTGGCCGGCCGCCGAGCTGGACCCGGCCTTCCCGCCCCGTGTCTCCTTCGCGGGCGCCCGCCACCTGGTGCTGGCCGCCGCGACCCGTGAGCGGCTCGCGGACCTGGCGTACGACTTCGCGCGCCTCGAAGCGCTCATGCACCGGCTCGACCTGACGACGGTCCAGCTCGTGTGGCGCGAGAGCCCGGCCGTCTTCCACGTGCGCGACCCGTTCCCGGTCGGCGGGGTCGTCGAGGACCCGGCGACGGGTGCGGCCGCTGCGGCCTTCGGCGCGTACGCGCGCGCACTGGGGCTCGTCCCGGAGGCCGCGGTCCTCACCCTGCACCAGGGCCACGACATGGGCCGCCCCGGCACCCTCACCGTGGAACTGCGCCCCGACGACACGCGCGTCCGGGTGACGGGCACGGGCACACGGATCGGCTGACCTCTCCCCCTTTCAGCTCACGTACACACCCGCCCTCGCCGCCGCCGCGGCGGCTTCGGCCGCCCGGTCGGCGGCGCTTTCGTCGAGGGCGCCCCCGCCGGCAAGCAGCCGGTAGTAGAGCGGCGCCGAGACGGCCCGGATGACCTCGCAGGCGTCCGTACCCGCGGGCAGTTCGCCGCGTTCGACCGCGGCTTCGACGCAGCCGGCCCACTCCTTGACGCGTACGTCGTAGAAGCGGTGCAGTGCGTCGGCCGTGCGGGGATCGCAGGTCGCCGCCGCGATCACCGACTTGAAGAGGGCGCCCTGACGGGGGTCGGTGAGCGTCCGGACGACCAGGCGGGCGTTGGCCGCGAGGTCCTTGTCCAGCGATCCCGAGTCGGTACGCGGCACGGACTGTTCGGCCATGTCCGCCAGCAGGTCGGCGACGAGTCCCGCCGGGGTGGACCAGCGCCGGTAGACGGTCGTCTTGCCGACCTCCGCGCGCCGCGCGACCTCGGCGAGGTCGAGCCCGCCGAAGCCGTGTTCGGCCAGGGTGTCGCCCGCCGCCCGCAGGACCGCGTCCCGCACCCGGGCCGTACGCCCGCCGGGCCTGACCATGCCCGGCTCCACACCCTCAGCATCCATAACGGGTCTCCAGTTCCATTAGCGCGCCCATTCCTGCTACGGTAACTCCCATCTTAACGGAACCGAAGAACCATTAAGACGTCCCGTCCCAGGAAAGGGCACCCATGTCCACCTCCAGCACGGCACCGCTCGCACCCCCGGCCCCGCAAGCGGCCGACCCCCGCATGACGGGACGGCAGAAGCTCGTCCTGACCCTCCTACTCGGCGCCCAGTTCATGATCGCCGTGGACTTCTCGATCCTGAACGTCGCACTGCCGGTCGTCGGCGAAGGGCTCGGCTTCTCCCTCTCCCACCTCCAGTGGATCGCCACGTCCTTCGCGCTCGCCGCAGCCGGGTTCACTCTCCTCTTCGGCCGCGTCGCCGATCTCATCGGCCGCAAGCGCCTCTTCATCGGCGGCATGGTCGTCCTCGGTCTCTCCTCCGCACTCGGCGGCCTCGCCACCACACCCGAAGTCCTGCTCACCGCACGGGTGTTGCAGGGTCTCGCCACCGCGGCCGTCACCCCGGCCGGACTCGCGCTGCTCACCACCGCCTTCAAGGAGGGCCGGCTGCGTGAACGCGCCCTCGGGCTCAACGGCGCACTGATGTCCGCCGGCTTCACCGCCGGAGCGATCCTCGGCGGACTGCTGACCGATCTGCTCTCCTGGCGCTGGGCCTTCTTCATCAACGTGCCGGTCGCCGCGCTCGTCGTCGCCCTCGCCCCGTCCGTGATCACCGACTCCCGGCCCGCCGTGCGCCCGAAGCTCGACGTGCCGGGCGCCGCGACCGTCACCGGCGGTCTGCTGCTCCTCGTGTACGGGCTGACGCAGGCGGGCGAGTCCGGCTGGACCACGCCCACCACCCTGGCCGCCCTGCTCGCCGGAGCCGCACTCCTCGTCGCGTTCTGGTTCGTCGAGAAGCGGGCGGCGGCGCCCCTCGTCCCCGTACACATCCTGAAGCGCCGCAGCGTCATCTGGGGCAACGCAACCGGTCTGATCGCCTTCGTCACCGAGACCTCACTGGTCTTCCTCCTCACCCTCTACCTCCAGGAAGTCCTCGGCTACTCGCCGCTCGCCACCGGCCTCGCCTTCGGCGTCCTGGGCCTCGGAACAGTGATCGGCGGCACCCTCGGCGGCCGTGCGGTCGGCCGCTTCGGCAGCCGGCGCACCATCGCCTTCGGCGGCATCGTGCAGGCCGCCGCCACCCTCTCCCTGGTGGCGCTCGGCACCTCGGGCGGCTGGATCCAGCTCGTGCTGGCCGCCACGTTCATCGGCGGCATCGGCAACATGCTGATGATCGTCGGCTTCATGGTCACCGCCACATCGGGCCTCCCCGACGAGGAGCAGGGCCTCGCCACCGGACTGGCGACCATGACGCAGCAGGTCGGCATCACCATGGGCATCCCGGTCATGAGCGCCGTCGCCACCGCCCGCATGGGCGGGGCCACGGGACCCGACGCGGTGCTGTCCGGCGTCTCGCTCGCCGTCCTGGTGAACTCCGCCCTCGTCCTGGCCGGCGCCCTGGCCGCGTGGGCCTTCCTCGGGCGGCGCGAGGAGCTGAACCACGCCGGGTGAGTCGGGTCCGGGGCGCAGGACACAAGCGCGGCAGGATACGGACATGGTTCAGCCGCTGACCGTACCGAGCATGACCGCGGGCCCCGACTTCGTACTGCGCCCCTGGGAGCTGAGCGACCTCACGCTGGTGCGGGAGGCCGCGGCGGACGACTACATCCCGCTGATCACCACGATTCCGGCCCCGTACTCCGACGAGGCCGCCGAAGCCTTCGTCCGCAGGCAGTGGGACCGGGCAGCCACCGGCGCCGGATACCCCTTCGTGATCGCCCGCACACGCGACCGGCGGCCGGTCGGCTCGATCGGCCTGTGGCTGCGGGACCTGGCCGAGGGCCGCGCCACCCTCGGGTACTGGCTGACGGCCCAGGACCGCGGGCAGGGAGTGGCCGGGGCAGCCCTGCGCACGGTCACCACCTGGGCGCTGCACGACCTGCTCATCCCCCGGGTCCAGCTCCTCGTCGAACCGTGGAACACCGCGTCGGTGCGGACCGCGGAGCAGGCCGGATTCCGGCGCGAGGGCCTCCTGCGGAGCTGGCAGCCCATCGGCGACCGCCGCCGGGACATACTCATGTACGCCGCACTGAACGACGAACGCCCTTCCGATGACCGGGGGGCCACGAACAGATGAACCCGGAGACGTTACGATCACGCGCACCGCAGACCGCAAGCCGAACCCAGGAGTGCCGACCCTTGCCAGAACCCCGCATCGGCGTATCGATCGTGACCATGGGAGACCGCCCGCAGCAGGTCGAGGCGCTCCTGGCGTCCGTGGCCATGCAGGACGTCCGGCCCACCCGGCTCGTCGTCGTGGGCAACGGCTCACCACTGCCGGACTTCAGCGGCTTCCCCGGCCTGTCCGGTCTGGCGGGCGGTGTGACCACGATCGAGCTCGACGAGAACCTGGGCTGCCCCGGCGGGCGCAACGTGGCCCTGAGCCGGCTGGCGGAGCTCGGTGACGTGGACGTGGTCATCGAGCTGGACGACGACGGGCTCCTGGTCGACAGCGGGGTGTTCCGCAAGGTCCAGGAGCTGTACGCCGCCGATCCCCGGCTCGGCATCGTCGGATTCCGCATCGCGGACGAGCATGGCGAGACCCAGCGCCGCCATGTGCCCCGCCTGCGCGCAACCGACCCGATGCGGCGCGGCCCGGTCACCGCTTTCCTCGGCGGCGGCCACGCCCTCTCCATGAAGATGCTGGCGCAGACCGGCACGTGGCCCGCGGAGTTCTTCTTCACCCACGAGGAGACGGATCTGTCCTGGCGGGCACTCGACGCGGGGTGGAAGATCCTCTACGAGCCGGATCTGCTCCTCCAGCACCCGAAGACCTCACCGGCCCGGCACGCGGTCTACTACCGGATGACGGCCCGCAACCGTGTCTGGCTGGCCCGCCGCAATCTGCCCCTGGCACTGGTCCCCGCCTACCTGGGCACCTGGACGCTCCTCACCGTGGCCAGGACCCGCTCCCCGAAGGGTCTGCGGGCCTGGGCCGGCGGCTTCGCCGAGGGGGTACGGACCCCGTGCGGCCCGCGCAGCCCAATGAGCTGGCGCACGGTGTGGCGGATGACGATGCTGGGCCGCCCGCCGGTCATCTGATCGCTCAGGAGGTTCCGGGGTGGGCGGTTACCTCCGGGCAGCTGCCCATAACCTCACTCGTCCGGACGGTCGTCGAGGGGCCCAGCGGGACCGGCAGGGTGAAGACCCGGCAGCCGGCGGGTGCGCCCCCGTCGAAGCGTGCGACGACTTCGATCCGGTCCGGTCCGCGTCGTACGGTCCAGTGCCTGGGCGCGGTCTCCCCGATTTCGAGGTCCGTCAACTCGCCGTCCCTGGCGGCCTCTTCGAGTCCGGTCGCGGTCCTGTCGATCTGCTGCCGGACGTTCTTGCGCTCGTCGGCCTCGATCTCCTCCCGATGGCCCGGGAGTGCGAACTCGAAGACGTAGATCACCAGGCCCGCCGCCGCGAGCAGGCCGACGAGCAGGAGCAGGGCGGCGCTCCCGAACAGCTGAGCTGTCCGGGAGCGCCGCTTGTCGCTGTCGGTGCCAGGGGTCATGTCACGACCCTTGATACCCGATCTGGCCGAGCCGCGTCTGCATCACGCCCGCGTAGCCGGTGGTCCCTTCCGACTTGGGGTGGAAGGACTCGCGGCTGAGGCAGTCCCCGCCCAGCCACGACCAGGTGCAGAAGGGGCTGGCCTCGTCGTCCTTGTGGAAGTCGCCGTCGCCGTTGGGGCCGATGACGATCTTGTTGATCCACTCCGGGTCGTCGCAGCCCGCGTGCCCGATGAAGGCGCTGACCGGGTTGGCGTAGTCGATCTTCACGCCGCCCGACTTCAGGTCGTTGACGAGCGTCTCCTGCTTGCCGTTGGCGTAGTTGACGAGCTCGGCGAGCGCGTCCGCCTCCGTGCCGTCGATGTACCAGGAGCCCGTGCACTTCACGGTCCGGCTGAGCAGTTCCGGATACCCCATCAGGACGATCTGCGCGTTCGGAGCCTTGTACTTGATGTCCGTGAGCGTGGTCCGGAGATCCGGGATCATGGTGTCGACCTTGCCCTTGTACTTGGGCATGAAGTTCTCGTCGTTCGCGCAGTTACCCAGGTCCGAGCACTCGGTCATGGCGCCTGCGAAGCCGCCGCCGTCGTTGCCGCCGAGTGTGAGCATCACGAGGGTGGTGTCGGAGGTGAGCACCCCGGACCGTGCCTGCGCCTGCTCGTGGAACTGGCCTTCCTTGTACGACTGCCAGTTGTTGCCCCACGACGTGTCCCACACGTTGTGGGTCATGGCGCCCGAACAGGCCACGAAGCCCAGTTCGGCACTGTCGCTCCAGCCGTCGGAGAGGCTGCCCAGCGAACTGGACGTGCCCGGCAGGGTGACCTTGCGGCCCCAGGCGTTGTTGCTGCGGCGGCAGGCGTTCCAGCGCTCGGTGCCGTGGTCGTTGTCGCTCTCCGGCAGGTAGCTTCCGGCGCCCTCGCCCGAGGTGTACGAGTCTCCGAGTACGGCCACGATGTGCTTGGGCTTGCCCGGCAGGGGCTGGAAGGCGACCGCGTCGAAGGCCACGTCGTCATCGCCGACGCCGTCGTCGGTCTGGGTGGTGAGCCGGACCCGGGGCACACCGCTCATCTTGTAGACGCCGAGCGAGACCCAGTTGTTGGCGAACCGCTTCTGGTTGATGTAGCGCGTCTTGGTGAACGAGCCGCTGCCGGTGTCGATCTCGTACTTGGCCTGCTGGGTGTGTGCGCCGTGGTCGGGCAGATGGACGAGCACCCGCTGCCAGTCCGTGCGCGAGGCGCCCAGGCTCCAGGTGCCGTCGAACTCCAGCTTGGAGTCGGCCGATGTGCGGCTGTGGCCGAAGTAGAAGTGGCCGTTGAACCCGGCGCCCAGCTGGTGGAGGTCCACCTTGGAGGTGTGGTTGCCGCTGCTGTCGGAGGAGAAATTGAAGGTGAAGCTGCCGGTCGTGGCCACACGGGCACCACAGTCGGCGGGTCTCGCCGAGGCGTGGGTGGTGTTGTCCACGACGAGCGCGTTGGAGGGCAGGGCGTTGCCCGAAGCCGTCGCGGAGCGGCTGCAGTTGGGCTTGTACGGGTTGCCGTCGGCCTGCTCCGCGTACGTCGAGTCGAACCGTACGAGCTCGTTGCCGCAGCTGTAACTGCAGTCCGACTTCCAGGTGACGTCGGAGGTCCACCAGCACTTGAAGTCCAGCTTGCCCGCGGAGTCCGTGTGGGTGCACGGACCGCTGGCGTCGTTGCCGTTGCTGTTGTTGATCTTGCTGGGGTCGCACCAGTTGGCCGCGGTGCAGAAGGTGTCCTCGGGCGCCTTGACCCGGGTGCGGTTCATCGGCCCGGTGGTTGCGTCACCGTTCCACCACGCCGCCCGGAAGCCGGCGACCAGTGTGCCCGGGGACTCCAGCAGCTCCGGCGGGTGGCCGGCGAAGCCGAGGACCTTCTCGGTGTACGGCCAGTCCTGCGGGTGGGCGGCGTCGGCGTAGCTGAGGTCCATGAAGGACGGCCGGTCGGCCACGTAGTCCGGGTTGGCCGGGTTGTTCAGCCAGCCCACGCCCCAGGGCTCGCAGCAGCCGACGTTGGCGTGGAAGCCGGAGTTGTACGCCCAGATGGCGAAGTACCAGTTCTCCAGCTTGGACCAGTCGCCGTTGTTGACCTGCATTCCGGCGGCGGCGACCTCGTTCCACTTGTCGCTGAGCTTCTGCACCCCGACCGCCACGTTCACGGTGTAGTCCAGGGCGATGGCCCGCTGGGTGTTGTACGCGTAGGCCGTCTCACCGGGCTTGGTGCGTCCGGCGAGCCGCATGCCGTCGGTGATCTGGGTGACGCCGTAACCGCAGTCCGCGTCGGCCCAGTTGATGTCCCAGTCGTCGGCCTCGTTGTCGTTGTAGATCTCACGGCCGTAGAAGTTCCCGATCAGCGGATTGCCGGTGACACCGGGCACCGCGACGCGGGAGGTCTGCCACATGTTGGACTCCTGCGCGGTGATGCCGAGCATCACCTGCGCGGGAACGTGCCCGCCGCCGGTCAGCGTGCGCTTGGGGAAGAGCGTCTGCGGCTGGTACGCGGGCATGCCGAGGTTCTTCCAGCCCGCGGGGCGGCTGATGTGGTTGTTCAGGGTGCCCATGATGGCCTGGTCGACCGCCCATTCCACCTGCCGGGGCTTGGGCTGCATGGCCTGGTTGCTGGGGTCGTTGCGCGGGACCGAGCAGTAGCGCTCGTCCTCCACCGGATCGGTGGGGGAACCGGACGCGGCAGCCGACAGCCTGCTGGGGGCCGGGGCGCCGATGGCGGGTGACAGGGTCCGGCTCTGCGCCTCGAACTTCGCGGGCCTGGCGCCCGGTTCGACGGTGAACGCGGCCTTCTTGCCCGTCGTGCGTACGGTGAGGCCCACCGCGACCGCCCGGTTGCCGGACCGGTCGGGCTCCACCGCGCGGGCGTCCTTGCCGTCCGCCCATACGGTGCCCGCGACCACGGCCGCACCACGGGTGGAGACCCGCGCGTCCTTGGGCGTGCCCGTCAGCCGCTCCACCGTCGCGGGGAGGTCGGCCGAGACGGAGTCGGCGGCGCCGGTGATGAAGCTGTGGCCCTGCGCGCCCCGCACGAGACCGAGGCGGCCCCAGGCGCCAGAAGCGAGGGTCTTCGCCTTCTTCTCGCCCGCGGCGACCCGGGAGACCTTCGCCCTGCCGTCCTTGCCGCGGTCCATGAAGACGACGGAGCCGTCTGCGTCCTGGGTGAGCCGCAGCGGAATCCGGCCCGTCGGCGCCAGCGTGGACCGTGCGCCCTTGTCCGTGATCCGTACGACGCGTGCGGCGTCGGCGGCGGCGAATCCGCCCTCCTTGAGCGGGATCGCGGAGGTGACCTGTCCCGCGAGCGCGACGGGCCTGCCCAGCTTGCCGGTCGCGGTGTCCAGCCGGATCAGCCGGGTCTGCTTCTTGTCCTCGACGCCGCCCTGGGTGAGCGCGGCGCTCTCGCCGCTGCCGCAGCCCGGGTTGTAGTACGCGAGGGAGGTCTGGACCGGGAGCTTGCGCACCGCGCCGGTGGTGAGGTCGACGACGGCGGAGAACCCGCCGCGGGTGAAGAGTTCGCCCTTGTTGGTGAAGGTCCGCGGACCGTACACGACGACGGCCCGCTTGCCGGAGCCGGTCACACAGGCGTTGCCGATCCACATGTCGGTGTCGAATCCGGGCTCGCTGAGCGAGGCCGCGGTGCGCCAGGCGTAGCCCGACCTGGCGTCGGCGACCAGGAGGTGGAAGCCCTCCGAGTCACTGGTGGTGGTCCACGCCCGGTCGCCCGAGGTCTTCCAGTCCTTGCCGATGACCTCGGCGCGGTCCCGCTCCGGGATCGCCGAGGGGTCGTCGGCGGGCGTCGCCGCCGGACCGGGCCGGGCCGCGCCGATCGATTTCCGGCCGTCCGGGTCCCGGGCGTCCTGCGCGGAAGCGGGCTGAGCCAGTCCGAGAAGGGATGCGCACAGAGCGAGCGCCGTGCCAGTGACCAGGGCGGCGGGTCTGCGCCGTCCTGGTCGCTCGGTCGATGACATGGGGAGACTCCTGTCGGGTCGGCGGACAGTACGGCGTACCACTTGATGGGGGCATGTCACTCACGGCTCGGAGTCGACCCACCCCGGAAGAACCCGGCTCCAGGGCCTGCCGGGTGTCGCACCGGCCAAGCCTGGGAGTGACCCCTCTCGGTGCACTCTCGCCCTCGTCTTCCGAGGTGCGGGGCCCGTCGGCCCCATCCGTCACCCCGCCACCAATGGATGCTTGGTTTTGTTCACAACAGGGCCATTGCGAGCACCTATTGACATGGGGCTTACATTCCGGCGAGAGTCATTGCCGCCAGTGATGCCGGTCACATGACAAGGAGCGTTGTCGCCATGTCTGAAATCCCCGCAGTCTCACGCCGCTTGGTCCTGGGAGGGACGCTGGCCACGGGAGCGGCGCTCGCCGCCGGGATCGGTTCGGCCACCAGCGCGTCCGCCGCACCCGCTTCGGCCGTCTCCGCCCTGGCCGAAGCCGCCGCGCCCCGCCGCGCGGCAGGCCAGAAATCCATGATCAATGTGCCGTTCGAGCCCTACGCCACCGTCCGCGTCGGTGTGATCGGACTCGGCAACCGGGGTTCCGGAATGACGACGGGCTGGTCCGTCGTCCCCGGCTGTACCGTGACCGCGGTGTGCGACATCCGCGCCGACCGCGTGAAGCGCACCGCCGACGCGCTGGTGGCCAAGGGCAAGCCGCGCCCGGCGGAGTTCGGCGGCTCCGCCGACTCGTTCACGGAGATGCTCAAGCGCGACGACATCGACCTCGTATACATAGCCACGCCCTGGGAGTTCCACTACGAGCAGGGCAAGGCGGCGCTGCTTTCCGGCAAGCACGTCATCGTCGAACTCCCCATCGCCACCGAGCTGGACGAGCTGTGGGACCTCGTGGACACCTCCGAGCGCACGCGCAAGAACCTGATGCTCTCCGAGAACTGCAACTACGGCCGCAATGAGCTGGCCATGCTGAAGATGGGCCACGAGGGCCTGTTCGGCGAGATCACCAACGGCCACGGCGGCTATCTGCACGACCTGCGCTCCCTGCTCTTCTCCAACACGTACTACACCGACTCCTGGCGCAGGCTCTGGCACACCCGTTCCACCGCGTCCTTCTACGCCATGCACGGCCTGGCGCCGATCGCGGCGGCGATGGACATCAACCGGGGCGACCGGATGACCACGCTGAAGGCCACGGCCACGGCGCCGAAGGGGCTCGCCGACTACCGCGAGCGCTTCATCCCCAAGTCGCACCCGTCCTGGAACGAGACGTACATCAACGGCGACCTGGTGACCTGCCAGATCGAGACGGCGCAGGGCCGGATGATCCGGGCCGAGCACGATGTCAGCTCGCCCCGCCCGTACAGCCGGATCAACTCCCTCGCCGGCAGCCGCGGCATCTTCGAGGACTACGCGGGCACCTCGACGACCGGCGGCCGCATCTACGTCGAGCCGGACCACGGGGGCCACTCCTGGCGCGACTTCGACACGTACCGCAAGGAGTTCGACCACTGGCTGTGGAAGAAGATCGGTGACGACGCCGCGAACAACGGCGGCCACGGCGGCATGGACTACGTCCTGCAGTGGCGCACCATCCAGCTGATGCGGGCCGGGCTGGTCCCCGACATCGACGTGTACGACTCGGCGGTCTGGTGCGCACCCGTTCCGCTGAGCGTCATGTCCCTCGCGGCCAAGGGCCGCCCGGTCGCCGTGCCCGACTTCACCCGGGGCTCCTGGGTCAACCTGCGCACGGGCCTGGACTCGCGCGAGACGGACATGCCTCCCGTCGCCTAGCCCACTTCCCCGTCCGTCCAGGCAACTCCCGCCGAAGGAGCAGACGTTGAGACCCACCCGACTGAAGAACCCGCTCAGAGCCCTGGCCGTGGCCGCGGTCATGCTGATCCCCGCCCAGGCGGCCACGGCCGCACCCGCCGCCCCGGCCGCACCCGCCGCGTCCGAGGCGAAGACCGAGGTGACCATCTCCCCCGTCGACCTCGACGGTCCGGTCATCGCGACGGTGAAGGTCACCGTGAAGAACGCCGGTCCGCAGCGCATGCGTTCACTGAAGGTCGCGTTCGCCGGTCCTGCGGGATGGGCGGTGCAGCCGTCGCTGCGCAGCGTGGACGGTGCCCTGGCCACGGGCGCCTCCGCAACGGCGAGCTTCCAGATCCAGGTCCCGGAGAAGCGGGCCGGGTTCGTCATCCGTACGTTCACCGCGACCGCGACCTACACGGGCGGGGACGGCGCGGGCACGGCGACCGGCACCCGCTCGGAGCGCAGCGGATCGCCGCAGGCGAACCTCGCGGCGGCGTACAACAACGTGGCGATCACCGACGAGTCCGCCACGACGGCGGGCAACTACGACGGTGAGGGCAACAGCTTCTCCGCGCAGAAGCTCGCCGCGGTCGGCCTGACCCCCGGGGCACCCGTCAACGCCCTGGGCGCCACCCTGACCTGGCCGGACGTCCCGGCCGGCACGAAGGACAACGTGGGAAGCGCCGGACAGGCCATCACGCTGAGCGGCAAGGGCAGCAAGCTGGTATTCCTCGGCTCGGGCGTCGGCAGCGCCGCCACGGGCAGCCCCACCGTGTACTACACCGACGGTACGAAGTCCACGGGCACGTTCGGCTTCCCCAACTGGTCCTTCGACCCGGTCACCGCGCACGGCGCCACCCTGGTCAAGTCGACCGACGGCCGCAACCGCCCGAGCGGCTACGGCAACGCCACCGTGAAGTACAGCGTCTTCGCCAACTCGGTCCCCCTGGACCCGTCCAGGACGGTGGAGTTCGTGGTCCTGCCCGCGAACGCCAACATCCACATCTTCGACATGAAGATCGCGCCCTGACCGACCCGGAGCCGGCATGCGAAAGGGGCGGCGCAGGTGCGCCGCCCCTTCCCGTCGTCATCGGCTCATCCGCTGTACGCGATGGCCTTCCTCGACAGCACCTCCGCGAACCAGTCCGCGGTACGCCGAGCGAGTTCGGGCGGCGTACCGGTGGCCCGCAGGGCCGTGCCTCCGCCCTCGAGCGTCAGCATCTGGTCATGGACGCGGTCGCCCACGACCCGGGTGCCGTCGAAGAAGACCCCCGCTGTGAACAGGTGCTGCTTCGCCGCTTCGTCGACCACGTACAGGACGACCAGCAGCTCCCGCCGCACGTTTCCCAGCGCGGGAACGACGGCCGAATCGTCCGGATCCGCAGCCCAGCCCGCGGCTGTCGCGCGGGAGCGCAGCTCCGTCACGAACTCAAGCTCGTCCTTGCTGAACTGGTCCTCGTCGTCCTCGATCTCGAACCAGACGCCAAGGACGTCGCCATCATACGAATCCGGCACGATTCGCCCCTTCCTTACTTTTCAGAGGTTCCTCAGAACCAGGAACTGATCTCTTCGCCGATGGATCCTCCGGCCAAGGCACCGCCGATACCGCCGGCGATACCGCCGATCACCCCACCGACCACACCACCTGCCGCCGTGCCGGCACCTGGGATGATCGAGCCGACCGCGGCGCCAATTCCGGCCCCGATCTTGGCTCCCGCCCAGGCTCCGGCCAGACCGCCGGCCAGTGAACTGCCGTTGACGATCGCGCGGTCGACTTTCTGGTCGTCCGGCGCCGTGGCCACGTCGTAGATCGAGTAGGCGATGCCCAGGCCGAACAGACCCCGGCCGCCCCACTTGACGGCCGTGCCCACCTTGCTCAGGACGGTGCTGGTCGTCCTCGGCGCCGTGCCGGAGCCCGCTGGGACCTCGGCCGCGGCGGCTGCCTTGACCGTGTTCACCTTAACCAGCGCGGTGCTGGTCTTCTGCGCCACCACGAGGTCCCGACTGACACTGGCTTTACCCAGGCCGACCAGGTTACCGAAGCTCCACCGGCCACCCGGGGTGCCCTTCGTGCCGGGTGAGTACTGGGAGAGGTGGCTGTCATTCTGGCAGACCGGGCACACGTCCATCGGGAACGGCGGCTTGTTCGGGCCCTTCCACCGGACGGCCTGACTGAACCTGGCCTGGTCCATCGGAATTCCCAGCCGCGACGCCGCGTTGCGCTCGGCACAGCCGCACAGCCCCCAGGACTGCCCCGCCGCATAGCGGCCGGTCACCGGGTCGTACGCACCCACGTACACGTTCCGCTTCTTGTGCGGGAACTGGTTCATGTACGCGTCGCGCACCTTCTCCATGGTGTCGGCGACGATGTTGGTCACCACCCCCTTGCTGTCGACCGAGAAGGTCGGCGTGCCGTTGCCGGACCACCAGTCGTGGCCGTCGAGTTCGACATTGCTGAGCGGGTTGCCGCCCGCGAACGCGTACCGGTTGCCGGTGAGCGGATCGCTGGACAGCCGCATGTCCGCGAGGGCGCCGTTGTACATGTCCCGGGACAGGAAGCGGTTCATGCCTGGCGAGTAGTTACGGAAGCCCATGTTCAGGTTCCCGGAGGAGGAGACCCTGGCCCCGTTGTACCGGTAGGCGTTGTAAGGCTCGGCACTGGCGCCGCCGCCGGTGCCCGGCTTGTCGACACCGGTCGTCTGGCTGGTGTCCTCGCTGCCGTACGCGGTGTAACCGTACGTACCCTTGGTGTTGCCCGTCTCGTCCGTGATGGCCTGGACGTCGGACCGCTGGTTGTAGCTGTAGAACGTGGTGTCCTTGGTGCCGTCCGTCTCATGGACGGTCTGCGCCAGCCGGGTCCCGAGCGGTGAGTACTCGTACTCCTTCGTGGTCTTGCCGTCGACCTTCTCGTTCATGATCGCGCTCGTCATGCCGAGGTGGTCGAAGGCGGTGGTCTTCGCTTCGCCCGTGCCCACTCCCGCGGTCTGGGTGACCACCCGGCCGAACGGGTCGTAGGTGAAGTCGCTCCGGACCAGTCCGGTGCCGTTGTTGTTCCACTCGGAGGAGATCCGGTCGTAACCGTCGTAGGCGTAGCGCTGCAGCACCTCACCGGCGCCGGTCGCCCGGTCCATTCGCCCGAAGGGATCGTAGTTGTAGTTGACGGTGCCCGCATCCGTGGCACTGGAGACCAGCCGGTCCCGCGAGTAGGTGTTGGTGGTCGTCGTCCCGCCGACGGACTGTGTCGTGATGTTCCCGTTCGGGTCGTACGCGTACGACTGGGAGTTCTTGCCGTCGGAATTGGTGACCGACGCGACCTGGTTGCGCGGGGTGAAGGTGCTGGTGCTGGTGCGGTCCAGATAGGCGCTGTGGTTGTCGGCGTTCTGGGTGCTGGAGATGTCCTTGATCTGATTGCCGTTTGCGTCGTACGTAAGCTCGTGCTGGGCCACCAGCGTGCCGCCGGACGTCTTCTCCGTCGACTTGTTCAGCAGACCGTCCAGGTAGTAACTGGCGGTCAGCACATTGTTGTTTCCCTTCGTCTCCGAGGTGATCAGGCCCGTCTTGTCGTACGTGTAGGAGTTGGTGTGCGGGGTGGTGTCGTCCGCGCTCTCCTTGTTGACAGCCTTGGACAGCAGATCCCGCACGTCGTACGTGAAGGCGCCGACCGCGCCGTCGTGCGTCTGGCTGGTGATGTTGGAGTTGGCGTCGTAGCCGAACGCGGTGGTGTGCTTGACCGCGCCGGAGGCCCGCTCCTGGAGCTCGGTCAGCCGGTTCAGACCGTCGTACGCGTACAGATACTCGTCGTACTTCGCGTCCGGCGAGGAGTCGGCGAGCCGTGTGAGGCCGCCGTCCGCGTCGTACTCGTAGCTGAAGGCCGACGGGTTCTTCTGGGTGTCGCCCGAGTTGTCGCGCACCAGCTTGACCGCGTCCGCGCTCACCGTGCCGGTGGCGTGCTGCGCCAGCGTGATCTGCTGGTCCGTGCCGCCGGCGGTGAAGGCATGGCTCCCCAGGGAGACCCAGGTCGCGGAGTTCTTCGTCTGGTCGACCGTACGGCTGGCGGTGCCGCTGCCGTGCTTGACGGTGTACGCGGCGGTGGTGGCCGCCCCGGTGACCGCCGGGTACTTGACGTACACCTGGTAGGTGCCGTCCTGCGGGATGTTCAGCTTCCAGTTGAAGGTGTCCGTACCCGCTGCGGCCGCGTGGCTGCGGTAGTCGTACCCCTGGTGCTCGGTGCCCGCAGAAACGGTTGTCCAGGTACCGGTGGCCGTAGCGTTCTGGCTGTCGGAGTTGTCGGCGAGGACGACCTGAAGGCCGACCGGGACGCCGCTGTCCGAACGGGCCTTGAGCTTGCCGTCGGGAAAGTAGTCCCAGCCCATGGTGCGCGACGAGGAGCCGCCGGCACTGGTGAGTTTACGCTCGCTCTGCAGACCCAGGGTGTTGTACTCGTAGGACGTGACGATGTCCCACGGGTCGGTGGAGGACTTGATCCAGCCGTTGTCGAAGTAGGAGTACCTCGTGTCGTTGCGGGCGGTCTCACCCTTCGACGGCGGGGCGCTGACCTTGGACAGCCGGCTCGCCGCGTCGTAGCTGTACTCGGTGCGGTCCACCTTGTTGTAGACCGCGTCATTGGGGTCGTACGGGGACAGCTGCGCCTTGACCCGGTTCAGCTCGTCGTACACCGTCTCCGAGGTGAAGTCGTCCGCCGTGGCGGTGTCGACACCGCGCGGCGAGATCGACTTGGTCGGGTTGCCGGCCTGGTCGTACTCGAACTTGGTGGTCCGGTAGGTGATGACACCGGAGCCGTCCTTGCTGTGCGGGGTCCTGACCTGGGTGTTCTTGCCACGCTCGTCGTACGTGTAGAGCGTGGTGGTGCCGAGCTCGTTCACCGAGGAGACGCGCAGGCCGTCCTTGTCGAACGTGCCGGAGGTGACATTGCCGGCGGGGTCCGTGGAGGCGGTGGCCCGGTGGGTCAGGTCGTAGGTGAACTTGACGGTGTAGTCGTCCGGGTCGGCGGTCCTGTTCTTGACCGGGTCGACGATCTTGACGATGTCGCCGACGTTGTTGTAGTCGATGGTCGTCGTATTGCCTTCGGCGTCCGACTGGGACTTCAGCCGGTTCAGCTCGTCGTAGACGAAGGTCCTGGTGTACGAACCCGGCGTGGCTCCGGGCAGATTGCCCTTGGGGTCGGTGCCGCTGACCTGGTTGCCGACCTTGTCGTAGACATAGCTGGAGACGCGCTCCGGGCCGGTGGCGGAGTCCCGGGGATCCTTCGACGACAGGATCTGGTCTGCCTTGTCGTAGGTCACCGTGGTCACCGCGCCGTTGGGCGCGGTCGCCTGGACCACATTGTCGTTGGCGTCGTAGACCGGAGCCGGTGTGGAAACATAGCGGCCCGAGAACTGGTCCTTGGGGGATCTGGTGTCGAGCGGCCGGTTGAAGACGTCGTAGTTCTGCGTGGTGGTGTGGTTCAGCTCGTCGGTGGACGAGGTCACTTCACCGCGCAGACCGAGGACGACCGAGGTGGTGTTGCCCAGCGCGTCCTTGCTGGTCTTCGGCAGACCCGAGGGGTCGTAGTCCTCGTAGAGCGTCGGATTGCCGTTGGGGTCGACGGCCTTGGTGAGGTGGCCGTACACGTCATAGGTGTAACTGGTGGTGTAGTCACCCGCGGTCGCTGTCGAGACGCCCTTGGGGTCGGTGACCGTGAGCAGATTGCCGATGCTGTCGTACCCGAACTGCCAGGTACGCCCCTCCGGCGACTTCTTCTGGAAGAGGTCGGCGACGTGGCCGTTGTTACCGTAGGAGTACGTGTACGTGGAGCCCGGCGTGCCGTTCTTGGTGGCCTCCGCGTCCGTACTGGTCAGCGGGTAACCGGTCTTCGGGTCGTAGCTGTACGTGCTGTAGGAGCCGTTGGCCTCCTCCATCCGCGTGACGTTGTTGTCGGCGTCCCAGGACATCTGGGTGGCCTGCGACTTGGCGTTGGTGACCTTGACCGGGCGGCCGAAACCGTCCATCAGATACGTGGTCGCGTTGTTGTTGGCGTCTGTGACCACGGCCTGGGTGTTCGAGCCGGTCTGGGCGTCGGGGTCGCTGTAGACGTAGCCGACGCTGTGGCCCAGCCGGTCGGTCAGGGTCTTGGTCCGCCAGTGGAAGCGCGGATCGTCGCCCTCGTTCGGGTAGTTGTACGCCAGCGTGCTGGAGTTGCCGCGCGGGTCGGTCGTCCTGACCAGCTTGACGTTCTTGTTGCCCTGCGTGGCGTCGTACTCGAAGAGAAACACCTTCTGCTGCGGAGTGCCCGCACCGTCGGTGAGCTTGGTGAGCAGCCCCTTGTCGGAGTACTCGATGGCCACCTTGCGGCCGGAGATGTCCGTCATCGACTTTACGTGGTCGATGATCTTCGGGTTGCTGGTCTCACCCTTGGCGTAGTACTCGATGGTCAGGGTCTGCCGACCGGCCGGGTCGGTGATGTACCTCAGGAACTTCGTCGGCTTGTTGCTGGACTTGCGCTCCTCGTACGTGAACGTCTCGACGTTCCCGTTCTTGTCCTTGATGGACGAGAGGTAGCCCGAGCAGTCGAAGAAGAACTGTGTGCGGTCCGGCCGGGTCATCGACCAGGCGTCGAGCGCGTTGTCCTTGTCCGGGGTGCAGTCGACCGCCGTGTTCTGCTCCAGCAGGTAGTGCACACCGGCCGGCGCCTTCCAGCTGCCGTCTGCCTGCTTGCGGAAGACATGGCTGGTGCCGTCGCCGTCCGGCAGTGTCACCTCGGTCGGGTGCGGGTTGGGATGGAAGTCGAGCGCCGCGCCGAGCCGGATCGGCCCGGACGCCTGCCCCGACCAGCCCGCGCCGAGCACGGTGTCGGAGGTGTCCAGCGAGTTGTACGCGAAACGCGTGAACGTCCCGAGTCCACGGCCGGGGTTGGAGAAGGCGTTGTAGGACCACACCGTGTTGCCGGAGGACAGGTTGTTGGTCGCCGTGCCTCCTGCGCCGGTGCCCCGTCCCACGTACGAGTAGTACTTCTCCAGGCCGAGCTGATCGGAGGTGGGGTCCTCGACGGCGACCGGCTGGCGCAGCCCGGGGATCGACTCGGAGGCCGAGAGCCAGGTCGACGCGGTCTGGTTGAACAGGTCCCAGGTCAGCACGTAGTCGGTGCGCTTGTTGCCCGAGTCGGAGTTGACCGGGGTTTTCACCTGCGCCGTGAAGGTGACCGTCTCTCCCGGCGAGACGTCCTTGGGCAGGGCGGTGCGGACCTGGTTGCCCCCGGTCGTCGCGTCGGTGCCGTCCGGCAGCGCCCACGTGTAGGTGAGCACCTGGTCGGCGGACTTCCACAACGAGGTGGTGGTGTTGGTGAGTGTGACCTCGACGTCATAGCTGTCGCCGGGAATCATGCGGGCCGGGGTCTGAGGCGCGTAGTACGTCGACTCGGCGGTCTTGTCGATGTATGTGACGGCCAGCTTGGGGCGCAGCTGCGGTTCGGCGGCCTCGGAGGAGAGGAACATGGTGCGTTCCTGCGGCCCGGACGCCGATTCGTCGGCCAGCTTCACCATGGCGCCGTGGTTGGTGGCGGGGTTGGAGATCCAGCCCTGCACCAGCGAGGTGGTGTCCCAGTTGCGGCGGCTCGGGTCGTTGGTGACACTGCCAACCGTGTCGGAGACCGCACTGCCGTGGTCGCCGCCTGCCGTCGTCCAGGCGGTGGTGGCGTCGGCCTTGGTCCAGGAGGCGGTTGCCTCGTCGAAGTCACGGTTGAGCGACCGTAGTTCATAGGCCGCGCCGGTGGTGTTGGTGGTGGTGGTGACCCCCCATAGCTGGAGGTTGGACTTGAGCACCCGCGCGGTGGCGGGCAGGCTGTCCAGCGCGGGGAATTTCACCAGGGTGCGGGTCTTGCCGTACGTCGTGGAGTTGTTGCCCACCGACAGCCAGTTCCGCGCCACACCGGCGTCACTGATGGTGTCGTGCCCGGTGGTCGCCTCGACGGAGGACAGCGAGGTGTCCGACTGGCCGGTCTGGTAGATCCGGGTGGTGCTGCCCGCCTTGGGGAGCACCACCAGCTGGGTCGGTCCGGCGGAGACCTTTCCGTCCTTCGTCCGGACCGCGACCATGTAGTAGTAGGCGCGGCCGAGCAGATCGGCGGAGTCCGCCGGGGTCGGCAGTGCCGTGGTGTCGGTGAAGGACGTGGTGCCGGCCGCGACCGGGGCGATGAGCGTGGACGCCGAGGGCGTGAACGTCTGGAAGACGCTGCGGTGCACCTGGTAGTCGACGATGTCGTCGCCGGTGGCGGCCGACGGGTCGGCGTACGCGGGCCATGTGAGCTCGGCGCCGGTGGAGTGGATCGTGGTCGGCGGGGCGACGTCCACACCGGGCCGCCCGTAGGTGAGGACCAGCTTGGGATAGATGGAAGCCTCGCCTCCGTACGCGTACTCGGAGGCCGAGTAGCGCGGGCCGCCCTTGGGGGCGGTGGAGAGCTCGCTCGCCGCCTTGACGACGAAGCCGTGGTTCGCGTTGGTGCCGTCGATCCAGGACTGGACGGTGTCCTTCACGGAGAAGGAGTGCCAGGCGTTGAGCGTGTCCTGCTTCTTGGAGACCGTGCCCGGCTTGGTCAGCCGTACCGCGTCCGCGATCACCGCGGTCGAGGCGTTGGCCGGACCGTCGCCGAGGACCACCTTGCCGGCCGTGCCCGCCTTGAACGGGTGTGCGCCGAGCGGCTTCCAGACACCGCCGGCGCCGGTCCTCTGGTCGACGGTGTACGCCTTGCTGCCGCCGTCGTAAGTGACGGTGTAGGGCGTAGCGGTGGAGCGGTCGTCGGCAGGGATCACATGGGCGTCGACCTGATAGGTGCCGTCCTCGGGCAGCTTGGGCTGCCAGGTGTACGTGTCACCCGCGACGGTGTCCTTGTTGAAGAGGTAGTCCTTGTTGACGGCGTACTGCGTGAACGCCGTGTTGGCGGACGCGGGCCAGGCACCCGTGGCCGCTGTGGTCCCGGCGTCGCCCTCGTCGACGACCACCGAAGTCCCGGACAGTTCACCGGTTTTGGCGTTGGCATTGTTCCAGGTGGCGGTGGTTTCGTCCCATTCGGAGGTGGCGCGGTGCGCCTCCAGCGGGACGTCGTTGGCGCCGGTGGTGTGCGCCTGGTCGTAGTACAGCTGCAGGCGCGCGTCCTCCAGCCTGGTGCCGGCCGGCACCCCGGCCAGCGGGAACTTCACCAGGGCACGAGAGGTGCCGGTGGAGGTGTTGCCGACCGACAGCCGCCAGGAGCCGTCGTAGTTGGTGCCCGGACCGTCCGAGCTGATCATCACGTCCTGCGACTGGGACGGAGTCGGCGCGATCGAGATGGTCGGGTCGATGACGACCGGGTAGCGCCGCTCCTTGGCGGCCAGCCACGCGGCATCCGGCACCAGGCTCAACTTCCAGCCGCTGCCGGCCCGGGTGAGCTTCTGGGTGATCTTCGTGCTGTACGGGGCTCCGTACGGCGACTGGGAGTCGGAGCCCGCGTCCGTCATATAGGGCGCGGGAACAACCAGCACCGGAGCGGGCGAGAACTCTTCGTAGAACGCGATCGAACCGCCCTTACGCAGTTTGGGCGTGAGCCCATGGGCGTTGATCGCGAAGGTGAAGTCCGTGGAACCGGTCGGCCTTTCGGCCAGCACGATGCTCTCCTTGACCTCACCGGGTCCCACCTGGTATTCGAGGTCCGCGCCGGGCAGGGCGTTCTTGTACGTGACCCCGGAGCCGGACGCCTTGGGTGACGCGGTCTTGGCGCCGGGCACTCCGAAGGTGACCCAGTGCCCCTTGTCGGCCTCGAACCGAACCAGGGAGTCGGGGTCGGTGCCGAACCAACTGGTCGCGGTGTTGGTGGTGTTCGCGAAGGCGAAGCCGGCCCGGTCGGTCGGGCGCACGGCCGTGTCGATCGACTTCCACGCCTTACCGGAGCGGTAAGCGGTCGGCCGTCCGGTGATCTCGGCCTGGACCCGCCCGTCGGACATCCGCCAGTAGCGGGCCGTCGGGGTCCGTCTGCCGGTCAGCTCCGTCACCCGCTTGGCCGGGGACGCGTCGCGCGCCTTGTCGAGGTGCTGGCGCCCGTCCTGCCCCACGCCCTGCGAGGGGAGCACCGGTGCCTTCGCCTCCGGGCGCTTCTTGTCGTCCTTGCCGAGCCATCCCTTGACGGTGTCCACCACACCGGGGCCGTCTTCGCCCGGTGGAGCCTGGGTCAGCGCGAACGCCGGCTGCTGCACCAGGGAGCCGATGAGCACTCCCGTGATGACGGCAGCCGAGGTCCGTTTGATTATTCGTGACACGCGTTTCCCCTTTTCGCGTGGAATGCGCGAACGCCCGTCCCGGGGTAAGGGAAAGTCGTCACCCCAAGGCGCGGACGCCCTTGCAGTGCCACTCGGTTCGTTTGATTGATCGAACCGGGAAATTCTTCACGGGGGCAGTGTGTTCGTCAACGCCCTTAAGGAAAAGGGGACTTGCTGACCAAAATGCTCAATCTTCAACCCATTTGGCCGCCCAGTGGCGCACCAGCACCTTCATCGGGTATCTTCCCGAACAGCCCAAGGGGCTAACCCTCCGTTAATTCATCGAAACTCGCCCCTCTTTTTTGGTTATTCAATAGGAAAAACGCCCCGACCAATTTCGACCAAGGCGCTTCAATTTGCCATTTACAGGGCCTCCGACCGTACGAAGCGCGGCTGCCTTCGTAGCCGTGAGGCCGGGCCTGAACCGGCACGTACTGGGGCCGGGTTAGGCCCGCCGATCCACGGAAAGGGCCCTACGCGAGCGCGGCTGCATCCCCGGCACGAATCCCGCCCCGGCCCCCACTTCCAGCGTCTTCGCCAACTCGGTCCCCCTGGACCCGTCCAGGACGGTGGAGCTCGTGGTCCTGCCCGCGAACGCCGACATCCACATCTTCGACATGAAGATCGCGCCCTGACAGACCCGGAGCCGGCATGTGAAAGGGGCGGCGCAGGTGCGCCGCCCCTTTCCGCCGTCATCCGGCCGAAGATCCTCAGTAGTTCTGCCACTCGTGGCTGGTGTACTCGAGCACCGCGGGATCCATCAGGGTGCTCGCGCGTACGTCCTGGGGGCGCCGGTCCAGGGGGAAGACGGTGGCGGCTTCGAGGACGGCATCGTCCAGGAAGCGCAGGGGCGGGGCGTCATCGGCCAGGCGCAGCGGCGGCGGTGGGCCGTCGGCGCCGGGGGTGGCCAGGATGTAGCCCCAGTTGCCGAAGCTGGGGACATCCACCTGGTACTCGGTGGTCGAGTAGTCGGCCTCGTCGATCGTGGTGGCGATGGACCAGTACGACTTGGGGGCGAAGAACGGCGATCCGCCCTGAACGACGACCCGGCTTCCGGGGTTCAGCACATGGCGCAGCAGGTGGTAGAACTCGACGGAATAGAGCTTGGCCAGCGCGGCGGTGTCCGGGTCCGGAAAGTCGATGAGGACGGCGTCGTAGCGCTGCCCGGCCTCCCGCAGCCAGTTGAACGCGTCGGCGTTGACGGCGGTGACACGCGGGTCGCCGAGCGCGTGGTCGTTGAGTTCGAGCAGGGGTTCGAAGGTGCGGGCGAGCCGCGTCATCGCCGGGTCGAGGTCGACGAGCGTCACCTCTTCGACGTCGTCGTAACGCAGGACCTCCCGCAGGGCCAACGCGTCACCGCCACCCAGTATCAGCACGGATGAACGCTTTCCCGACAGGGCCGGCTGGACGAGGGCCTCGTGGTAGCGGTACTCGTCCACGGAGGAGAACTGCAGGTCGCCGTTGAGGAACAGCCGTGTGTCGGGCTTCCCGGTGAAAGCTGTGGACTGGGTGACGACGATGTCCTGGTACGGCGTGGTCTCGGCATGGATGATCGGGTCACGGTAGAGCTGCTGCCGAGCGGTGACCTCGATGTCGTCGGCCAGTACGTACACCGTCCCGAGTACGGCAAGGACGGCGGCCATCCCCGTCACCAGCATGATCCGCACGAAGCGTCGTGTCTCACGGCGGAAGATCCACAGGACGACGACGACACCGGCCACGGCGTTGACCCCGCCCACCACCAGCGCGCCCTTGAGCTGGCCGAAAGTGGGCAGAAGCAGCAGGGGGAAACACAGGCCGCCGACCAGCGCTCCGACGTAGTCCACGGCGAACATGTCGGCGACCGCGCTGCCGGCCTCCTGGCGTCTGATCCGCTGAAGCAGCGTCATCAGCAGGGGGATCTCGGCCCCGATGAGGAGGCCGACGGTGAACGTGATCACCACCATGGACGGCATGTAGACCTGCAGCCAGGCGAACGACACGTACAGGATGAGCACCGACAGGCCGCCGACGAGCGCGAGCAGTGTCTCCACGAGTGCGAAGGCTCCGACCGCGCGCCGTTGCAGCGGCTTGGCGGCCAGGGAACCGATGCCCATGGCGAAGACCATGACGGAGATGACCACGGAGGTCTGCATCACGGAGTTGCCGATGAGATAACTGCCCAGCGCCGTCAGCGCCAGTTCGTAGACCAGACCGCAGGCCGCGCAGATGAACACCGCGAGCAGCAGCAGGAAACGCGCGCCCCGCGAGTAGCCCGCCGGCGGACGTGGGGCAGCCGCGGCGGCGGTACGTTCCAGGGTGCTGGTACTCATGCTGCCGTTCAGGAAATCGCGGCACCGACCATGAAGGCCGTGCCGATGTACATGGCTGCCTGGACCCAGGCGGCAGGATGGGGGCGGTCCCCCTGGTCGTCGAGCACGGCGGCACCCATGCGGCCGGGGGTCAGCAGACCGACGATGACGGAGATGACGGTCATCAGGACGACGCCGGAGAGGCCGTACAACAAGGTGCTGATCAGGCCGTAGTCGAGGCCCAGTTCGGATTCGCTCGCCCTGATGGACTGGTCGATGACGTACCCGATGGCGATCGTCTGACCGGCGAGGAGGACCGCGGCGCCGCGGTTGCGCACGGTCCACACCACATGGACGAGCTTTCCGGGGGTGGTGAGGTCGAGTGCTATGAAGCCGACCGCCATCACGACGAAGCCGACCAGGCCGTAGAGCAGTGCGGCACCTGCCGACTCGAAGATCTCTGCCACGGGGCTGCCTTTCGGGGATGTCGCCAAGGAGTTCGGGTGGGCGTACTGCGGGTGGTCACTTGCCGGAGCCGGGGCCCCCGCCGCGGAAGTCGTCGCTGTCCGGGTCCGGCCACACGGACCGGACTTGGGACTTCCAGCGGCTGTAGCCGGTGCGGTAGTCGTCGATCTCGATCCTGCTGCCGCTCTGGTACGGGGTGATCGCGACGATGTCGTCCCGGTAACGGAGGAAGACCATGTCTCCCTCGCTGATCCGGTCCGTGGCCGAGGTGTGGCCGTCGATCTCCTCCGCGACCGCGGACGTCGCGTCGCTGCTGTCGACGTAGCCCGCGCCGCTGCCGCCGTACTCCGAGCGGATCCAGCTGGTCGGTACGTCGTTGCCGTCGTCCGAATCGCTGGAACAGCCGGCCAGCGCGACCGTGGCGAGGAATATCAGGCCGATGCGTCGGGCAGCCTTCATCGGGCCTCCAGTCGGGTGTGCGTCGCCACGATCTGGCCGCTCTGCGGATAGGTGTGCCAGGTGCGCCAGTTCAGTCCCGTGCTCTGCCGCTCGACGGTCAGTGCGGTGACTGCTTCCGGGGAGCCGGGAAAGATCCCGTACAGCGCCTGGGGGTGTTCTTCGGACCGGCTGCGGATCTGCGCGACCTGCTTGCTGAACTCCACTGCGGTGAGGTGCTGGACGCGGGCGCTGAACCGGTAGTTCCAGTCGTCGAAGTCCTGCGCCGCCGCGTCCGGGAGGCCCCCCTCGAAGCCGGGCAGACAGGCCACGGTTTCCCGGACCGGCCCCACGAAGACCTGATGGGAGGCGCCCAGAAGCCTGAGCTGCACATCGAGCCCACCGACCGTCAGGTCGCGTACGGCGAGTGCCTCGCGAGCGGGAAGGCCCAGCGTGAACGAGAGCTGATCGGCGTCGGTGTCCAGATACGGGGTCGTGAGTGCTATGCCGCTCATGGGGCGCTGCCCCGGCAGCTGATCGGCGCCTCAAGCATGAACAATGGTCCCCCGACTCCGGAACGTGCAAAGCGCGCTGAGTATGGCACAGGCCGGCTACACCAGTTCGAGCGGGGAGCCCCGGCAGGGGAACGTCAAAGTTCCTCGAATGCCGGGCATGGAGCGAGTAGCCGTTGGATTGCCCGGCGGGCCCGGGTGGAGGCCTGACGGTCGTGGTGCAGTTGCAAGTGGTGATTGAGGGCCAGCATGGCCCCGGCCAGTTCGTACAGCAGTTGGTCGCCGTCCGTGTCCGGTGGCAGCTCGCCTGCGGTGATCGCGCGCCGGATGTGGATGCCCAGGTCGCGGAGCCACAGGGCGTCCATGGCCGCGATGGCGTCTCGCACGAGGCCTGCGCGTCCGTCGAATTCCGCGGCTGCGGCGGTGAAGAAGCAACCGCCCGGCAGGACTTGGCGCTCCAGGTAGGACACCCACGCCTCGCACAGAGCACGCAGATGGGCCAACCCCGGAGGGGTTCCCTGGGCATGCCGCGTCACCTCGTGCATGAACTGTTCCGCTGCGGCATCGACGACGGCGAGCTGCAGGCTTTCCTTGGTGCCGAAGTGTCCGAGCACCCCGGCCTTGCTCATGCCCAGATCGGCTGCCAGTCGACCGATGGTCAGGCCTTCCAGACCCTCCACCGATGACAGCTCCAGACCGCGGCCGACGATGCGGCAACGGGTGCGGCCTGCTTCGAGGGCGGAATTACGAGGGCTCATGGCAGGACATGCTACCCGAATCGAACCCCTTTTAGCTTACGACCGATCGGTTGCTATATTGCGGACGCCGGCCAGATCCGGCATGTGGACCAGACCGAAGGAGTACCGCCGTGCCGGAAACACGCATCGCCGCCCTGGGACACCATCAGCCATCCCCTGTGATGACCGACGTTGCAGGCGCCGCCCTGATCAGCACGAGCCGATGAACAGGCAGCCGATGCTCTATACCTTTGCGCGACTCCTGCTCACCCCCCTGCTTCGGCTGATCTACCGGCCCGTCGTCCGTGGTTGCAGCAACGTTCCACGTAGTGGGCCGGTCATCCTCGCCAGCAACCATCTGTCCTTCATCGACAGCGTCGCCATCGCGCTGCTGGCTCCGCGCCCGGTGCACTTCCTGGCCAAGGACGCCTACTTCACCGGACACGGAATCAAAGGCGTCCTGACCCGCAGCTTCTTCGCGGCATTCGGCTGCATCCCCGTCGACCGGAAGGCCCATCGCGGCGCACGCGCGTCGCTGGAGACCGCTGAACAGCTGCTGATCGGCAAGCGCGCCTTCGGCATCTATCCGGAGGGAAGCCGCTCCCTCGACGGTCGCCTCTACCGCGGCCGAACAGGCGTCGCCTGGCTCGCCCTGACCACCGGCGCTCCGGTAATCCCGGTGGCGCTCACGGGCACCGAACGCCTCTTGCCTGCCGGTCGACGCGTGCCCCGACTTCACCGCATCACCGTGACGTTCGGGACACGAGTCGACTGCACGAGGCATCACGCCGACATGCGCCCGGCCCAGGCGCGACGGGCTGCCACCGACCGGATCATCCAGGCAATCGGAGACCTGTCGGGACAGCAGTACGCCCCTGTCTACTTGGAAGCACCCGAAAATGCGCCGCTTCCATAACCTTGCCTTGAGTGACAGGTGTTCGTTTCGTGCCCGCTGATCAGCTGCCGCTGTTCCGGCTCATCCGCTCCCGCACGGTGGCAAGGTAGACGTCCACGTACTCCTGGCCGGACTGGACGGCGATCTCCTTCATGATCTGATCGGTCACGCTGCGCCTCACCCGACGGTCCGTATGCTGCCCCTGCTGCGCGGCGAAGCTGAGCGGTTTGCCGAAATTGACATCGAAACGGGCGATGTGGAGCCTCTTGCTGCCCGCCGGATGAACGCGCTGGGTCCCGATCAATCCGCAGGGTACGACAGGAAATCCGCCGGCCAGAGCCATCCAGGCGGCCCCGGCATTCCCCTTGTACAGCCGCCCGTCGGGAGATCGTCCGCCCTCCACGTGAATTCCGACGACGTCGCCCTGGTTCAGGATGTCCAGTGCTGCGGTGAGCCCGGACATCACACCGGCTCCACTGCTCTTGTCGACCGAGATCATGTCGATCGACCGGAAGAAGAGAGCCTGCAGCCTACCCTTCAGACCAGGCATCTCCAGCCATCCCTGCTTGCCCACGAAATGAACTCTGCGCGGGGTCAGTATGGGAATGAAAAGCGAGTCGAAGAATGAGAGATGATTGGCCGCGATGATGAACGGCCCCTTGCGATGTATCAGCAGGGGTTCGCCGACAACGCAGTCTCGTTCACGGCGAACGTGCCCGAGGTCCTGGAACTCGACGAGACGTGCGAGGTGCCGAGCGGCGACTCCCCCACCTGAAGGGCACGACAGTCATGATGGACGGCACGAGGCCGCAGGCTCCCTATGAGCGGATCAGCCGCGAGCAGTTCGACGCCTACGAGTCCTATCGAGTCGAGGACTCGAATGACGAGGAGTGCACGACCGGCGCCTGTCCGGTCCGCTAACTTCCGTACTACTGCCTGAAGTTGGGACCTCCTTAAGGGAGGTCCCTTCTCGTTGTCCTCAGCCCTGCCGCCCGACGAAGCTCACGAACTCTGTCCACGCAGCCGGGCGGAACCCCACCTTCGCCCGGTTGGGACGCTTCGAGTCCCGGACCATCACCTCTGCGGGATCGTTGTCCGCGATCTCAACGCAGGTGTCGGTCTGCGTGTAGGAACTCGTACGCCAATTCGCTATTTGCTGCATCGTCTACCTTCTAGCTGGGTGAGATTTGTTCAAAATGATGAGCGGCATTCAGTATCAGATCCCTCGCCGCTTTTCCGTAGACAGCTGATCTCTTCAGGGAGGCGAAAGCCTTCCCGTAAAGCTCGATCTCCCGAGGTTGGGTCACAGAGAACTCGGCAGAGTAGGTTTCGACGAGCACGAGCTTGTCGTCAAACATCGAAAAAGAATTACCGGGCCAGATATGCAGGGGCGCAGACCGCGGAATGAAGCCCAAGCTAAGCCGCGGTAGCCCTATTACCGCCAAGAGGCGATCTAGCTGCCCCCTCATGACCTCCGGGCCGCCGAAGTTAGAGTAAAGGGCCTGCTCGGCGAGCAGCACATTGAAGATGCGGTCGCCCTGGGTCAGGTACTTCTGTCGTTCGAGCCTCTTTGCCGTGGCCACTTCGGCATCATCTGGGATTTCGAAGAAGTCGACGACTTGCTTGAACGTCTCCGCTGCGTACTCCGCAGTCTGGAGCGTGCCCCAGATGAGCGTTGGGTGCCAGATCCGGAAGACCTTGGTCTTGGAGTAAACGGGCAAAGCCTTGGCCTGGCGCTTCTCGGCGCCGGACTGGAGCTGTCGGCGCCACTCCAACCACAGTTCGTCGATGTGGCGGACAGTAGCAACCAGGTCGGCAGCCTGATCTTGGGTATTCGTCCTCTCACACCACGTACGGATATCGTCTTCGCTAGCAGCCTGCCGACCGTTTTCGATCCGGGAGACCTTTGACTCTTGCCACCCTGTGGCGGCAGCGAATGCCCGGCCGCTGGAGAAGCCCGCGTCCTTGCGGAATCCTCGCAGCCGGGCACCCAATGCCGCCCGTGCTTCTTGTGCCTGGTTGCTCACTGATGAGTCAGGGCTTGTACTCGGCGTGGCGGATTGCGGAGGTCCAAAGCAGATCCCGAACCCGGATGCACTCGGCCACGGTCTCGGGATCTTCGATCAGCTGGGACCCGAGCACGCGCCCTTCGATGTCGAAATGGCCCACGGCCAGGAGGCGGTCATCGAAAAGCCACCAGTCATTCCCGAAGACGGGGAAGGTGAGATTTTCCGGGAGCTGATGTCGGGGGAACCACCTGATGTCTTCGCCTGCCGCCAGGTTCAGGTGCGTGAGCGAGTTCTCCCACCCCACGTACTGAGAGTGCGGCTCGGTGACCACGCGGACCCGCCGCACCGTCTTTCCCTCAGCCGTCACACGCTTCATGAGCGTCATCCAAGGGTCGAGCCACGCGTAATCGTCAGGCTCGCCCCTTTGCCATCGGACGTAAGGCGTGTCCTCGACAGGCGACCCGTAGTCGTCCCTCAGCTCAAGATGGAAGGCACTGCGCTCGAAGCTGTCGAAAAGCTCATCACGCTGGGCGCTCGTGATCAGGTCCACTGTTCTCCTCCAGTAGGGCCATGATCGAGGACGTGGGTACCTCGATGCAGTCCTCATAGTCAGGCAAGCGCATCTGGCTCAGGGCGTCAGTGTCACGCATCTCCGGACCCTGCACGATGCACGTGCCCTGTTCGGTGACGAGCATGATCGGTGCCTCGAACCTCTTGATCTCGCCGGACGGCAATCCGTCTTTGGTCAGGTGCTCGAACAGCTCGGTTGGAACCTCGACGACCGTATGGCCGGCAGGGACGTCGAGCTGCATCAGCAAGTCGTTCGCCAGAACCTTCCAGCCCTGGACGACATAGCTGTCCTGGTCGCTGGCATACAGGGTGGGGCTGTCTCCGGGGGTGGAGTTCTTACCAAGGAACCTTAGCTTCACGGCCGTTCTCCCGTCCGCTGCCTTGCGCGGGTTTGCGCGATACACCGATGGTCGGCCTGTTGTTCGGCTTCGTCAATCGACTTGCTGCAAACTCGCGCAATCCGCTTGGGAGTTGGCCTGCCCCAGCTCTAGCTTCGTTGCAAGCCCAGACGACGCAGGGACAAGTGACGAGGGGTCACCATGACGACGGCTGCCACCGAGAAGAGAACGCCCAAGGAGACGGCGCGGAGCATCGCGGCCAACGCCGTCCCGGAGGTGAACGAGGCCCTGGACATGATGAAGCTCCACGGGCCGGCACTGGTCGGGGAGGTGGAAGACGGTCATGGAACCGTGCTCATCACCCTCCGCTCGGGCGACGCGTACGAGTTCGCGCGCTGGGTGCGTACGCAGGCCACGCGGAGCGAGATCGAGCAGTCCGAGGCGCGTCAGCATGGCTGACCAGCCGATCCCCTCCGGACCGGAAGGGCACGCTGGCAGCACAGAGACTCCTGCCACGATCCGAGTCGGTGACCTCGTCCCGTACGACGGCGTGTACTTCACAGTGGCCGACATGACCACGAGTCGCTCGGGCGCGAAGGTGCTCCACTTCACCGACCGCGAACCGCTCCTGATCGAGGGCCCCACCTTGGTCTATCGGCCGGTCGAGTACACGGTCACGTTCGGCGAGATCGTCTACAGCCGCTAACCCACAGATTCCGTCCCTGCCAGCAGCCCCCCGTACCGCTGGCAGGGACGGGCAAGACCCCCGCCCTCGGCGAGATCCGGCAAGACCGTCTGGGGGCGGGTTGCAAGTGCAGGCACAACTCAACTCCAAACAGGAGGAGAACCATGAAGCCGAGCCAGGTCAACCCGGCCGAGACCGAGGTCATGCCGCGCACCGCACTCCACAACCTGGTGGCCGCCGTCGCCGAGGACCCGAAGTCGCTGGCCGCCAGCGTGAAGGCGTCGGTCCAGCGGGCACAGGAGGACGGCAACAGCTGCATGATGGGCGGCTGTACCTCCTGACCTACACCCTGACGCGCTGACGCGCTGTCTCGCTCAGTACGCCCGGAGCGGCCTTCCGCTCCGGGCGTACAGCCCCTGGTCGCCTCGTAAAGGAGATCCTCGTGCACTTCATGAACAACGGCCACGCCTACGAGAACGCGGCCCGCCTGATCCATGCCGTGACCGACGTATACCCCAACGCTGAAGGTCTCGACGAGGCGTATCGGGTCGCTATCTCTGACCCCCGTATCCGACCGATGCCCGTAAATGGTGAAGGCATCTCTGTCACACACGAAGATGGGGCGTGGGCAGAGTTCTGCACCACGAACGGAATCTTCGCCCACATCTTCAAGGGTGCCGGCGCAACCGATGGCCCCACCCGCGAAGCCTGGGACTTCGAGGTCACCGCGGCCTTGGATCTCATCCAGGACATCAGCCCCGACCTCCGCCGCATGGTCGACTTGCTGATCACCGACTTGGTGATCCTCAACTCAGGAGCGGACGGAGGCGGCTCGGCCTCCCACCTCCCCGGCGTCGTAGTCATGAGCCCCGGACCTGAGTGGAAGGCCCTTGACTACGCCATGTGCCTGGTCCACGAGGGCATGCACCTGAACCTCTTCGTCGCAGACAAGGTGTACGGAACGTTCAACCTCCCGTCGAGCACCCTGGAAGCGCACGAATACCGCGCCCTGTCGGCCGTGAAGATCGGACAGCGGCGTCCGCTCGACAAGGCGTTCCACGCGGCCGTCGTGACCGTCCCGCTCATGTTCATGCAGAACCACCAGGGCGTCACGACCCTCGTCGACCTGTACAGCAGCTCTCTGCGGGACGCCTGCGAAGACCTGAAGAGGCAGCGTCCGCACTTCAGCGAGTATGGACAGATGCTCCTCGACGAGCTGTGCAACTTCGGTGAGGACATCGACTTCGACCTCGTAGCCCGCGCGATCTCCAGTCCGGAGTACGCGGGCTACCGGCCGAGCCTCGCGGCCTGACGAGCTACGGCTCGAACAGGATTCCCGCTTCGCGTGCCAGGCTCAGGGACAGTTCCATCGCCCCTGGGCCTTGCACCGTTGCGCCCTTCAGGCTCGCGGCTCCGCCGACATCAATCAGCGTGCTGTTCTCGAAGCGAACCATTCCTACCTGAATGTTGGCGAATTGCGCCCCCGTGAGGTCGCAATTCTCAAACTTCACGTTATGCAAGTGCGCCGACTGAAAATCAGCGCCAACCATCTTGCAGTCAGCGAACACGACACCGAACAGTTTCATATGCCGGAGCATGGCCGGGGCAATGATGCAGTTCTCGAACCGCACGTCACGAAAGGTTCCAGACTTCCACGTCGAGCCCGTCATTCGACTTCCACTGACCGTGCAGCGAATGAGTGACACGTCTTGCGTGCTGGCCTCGGCGAAGTCGCACGTCTTGAACTGCGAGTCGCTGAACTGGCTCCTGACCAGGCGTGTTCCCGTGAAGCGCGAGTTCTCGAAGACGCAGCCCTCAGCCTCCAGAGCCTCGACCTCCAGGCCGATGAAGGCCGCCCCGTCGTACCTGACACCCTTGATGATGGCGTCGTCTTCGAGATCGTCCCCCGGCATCTCCGACGGCCGCATTGAGAGCGAGACTCTCGGAGGCGTGGGGTTCTTAATTCGCACAATTCTGCTGCCTTGCCGAGCGACCTGAGCCATGTCAGACAATCCACTTCTCGAAGCGATTGGGCCTCCCCTGCTACCCGTTCGAGACACACCGCCTCGGCAACAGGGACACTCCGAGCCTACCGGTAAATTCTTTACCGATTCGACTAGTTGGCTACCTCGAAAGAGTCGGAAATCTCGCTCTGTACGGCGATTCTCGTCGGCAGCTCTTCGCGTGCTTCGAGGACGACATCGACACTCTGCCCGATGGCAACCATCGGGACAGCGTGCACGTTGGGGCACGTGCCCGTCTTCTCGGCGAGGACCTCGCCGGTTGCCGTATGCGTGACCACGCTAGTCACGACGGGGTCGGCCTGGGGCTCCCCATCGAGAGGCGTCGTGAGCGTGGTGGTCAGAGTCATGTCGGGCGAGAGAGGCGCTTCGACCACCATGGTCAGGATGTCGGCTTCGACAGTGCCGATTGATTCAGGCGTCCCCGGCGAGGCCGCATCGAGCCACAGCGTGAAGACGCTCATCCCGTCGACCACCTTGTCGAGCGGGGCCGGCAAGGCGTCCTTCAGTCCGGCCTCGTCGTCGTAGAAACTCTCACCCGTCGACGGGTAATACCGGTCAGATGACGGCGTCCCGGAAGACGGCGGAGTCTTGCCGGACTTGCCCTTCGCCGCACCCTTACCCTTGCCCTTCCCGGGGGTCTGGTCCTTCTTCGAGCCCTTCGGGGACGTAGAGGCCGACCCTGCACTCGCCTTCTCGCCGTCACCCGCCGCAGGAGCCGTAACAGCCTTGCGGCTCGTCGTTGCGGTCACGGGCAGCTTGGCGTAATCCGGACCGTTCGGCACGGTCACCCCTTCCGTCTCCACCTCGACCGTGCCGTCCTCCCGCACATCGACAACAGCGTTGTCCCCGTAAGCCAAGGCGTAGGCGTCACCGGTCGAGAGCTCTCGACGCTTCGCCTCACGGATGATCGCCTTTCGCTGCTCCTCGGTCAGAGGGACGCCAGCAATCCCACCCCCGCCATCAAGGAAGGTGTCCCTGTACCCCGGCGCCGCATCGGCGGCGAAGGCATCGGATTCCTTGACGCCCTGCGTCTCCGCAGGGGCGGGGATGTCATCCCGGAGAGTTGCCGTCGCCAGGGCGGTGAAGACCGCTGCGGCGACGAGCCCGTACGCGAGCGTCGCCACCCGTCTGTCGGGGGTGCCTTTCGCGGGAAATGCAGTGATGTGAGCAATGGTCTGGCGGCGCGCAGGCACGAGGCCCCCGTAGTCGGAACAACTGATTCCCCTTACCTATCATAGGAACATTTGTTCGAAGAAAAGAGGGATGCGCCGCCGCAAGTTCCTCCTACCCAAGGCGTAGGAGGAGCCGCTACCGGCGGAGTACAGCGGGGCCCGCAACCCCGCGCATGGGGGGCTATCGTCACCACTCGATCGCCACAAGACACTTAGAAGTAGGCGAGAGAAACAGACATATGAGCCGAAACGAAATAACGGCCGCCCGGAAAACGGGGGTGCGATTCTCTCAGTGGAGGGGTACGACAGACGAGTCGGGCTGTACGCCGGGTTCTGTCGCCCGGTCGCCTCGCGGCGGCCGGGGAGACGGCCATCCATCTAGGACCGGCATTGCTGCCGGTCTCGTGCGGTCTACCCGTGAACTCGGGCGGGCAGCCCTCGAACGTTCACGCAGAGCCGTCTTGCGACGGCCCCATCTTGACCTTGCTCCGGGTGGGGTTTACCTAGCCGCCTGAGTCACCTCAGGCGCTGGTGGTCTCTTACACCACCGTTTCACCCTTACCCGGGACCGAGGTCCCGGGCGGTCTGTTTTCTGTGGCACTGTCCCGCGAGTCACCTCGGGTGGCCGTTAGCCACCACCCTGCCCTGTGGAGCCCGGACGTTCCTCGGGAGGATCCGAGGATCCCCACGCGGCCGTCCGCCCGGCTCGTCTGCCGTGCCGCCCATGCTACCCGGCTGCCCCGGGGCCACCGGACGGGGCGCTCAGAGGAACGCGCCGGACTCCAGGTCGAAGGAGAAGGGAGCGGGGAGAGCGAGCGCCTTGCCGAACGGAACCGTGCAGCGCTGGCGGTAGTCGTCGCCCTCGGCGTCGCTGAACAGGGTCAGCGAGGACTCCTCACGGTCGACCAGGAGGTAGAGGGGAATCGGACCGCGCGCGTAGCAGTGGCGCTTGTCCGTGCGGTCGGCCCGGGGCTTGGACGAGGTGACCTCGACGACGAGCGCCACCCCCTCGCACGGCATCCAGGGCTCCGCGCCCCGGTACAGACGCAGATCGGTGGGGGCGAAGGTGCCGTCGGGGATGACGTGATTCCGGGGACAGAACCCCTCGGACCCGCCGGAAGACGGTGCGGTGCCCGGTCACGCTTGACCTTGACGCGGCGGCAAGGTTTCTACTGGTCTCATGCGCATCGGAGAGATCGCCGCGCTCGTCGGAGTCACCTCCCGGGCCATTCGGCACTACCACCACATCGGCCTGCTGCCCGAGCCCGAGCGCCGGGCGAACGGCTACCGGAGCTACAGCGTGCGCGATGCCGTGCTCCTGGCCCGCATCCGGCGGCTCACCGAGCTCGGGCTCGGGCTGGACGAGGTGCGTGACGTCCTCGCCGACGACGCGGGGCGCGAACTCGCCGAGGTGCTGGGCGAGCTGGATGCCGATCTGGCCCGCCAGGAGCAGGAGATCCGCGACCGGCGCCGGCGGCTGGCCGGGTTGCTGGAGCGGCCCGTGGGCGCCGGGGAGCCCCTCTCGCCCGAGCTGGCCGAACTGCTCGGGACCGCGCCCGCCACCCACTCTCCGTCCGCCGCCAAGGACCGCGAGCACCTGGCGCTGCTCGATGCCACGGACGTCGGCGCGGAGATCTTCGCGGCGATGCGGTCGCTGGCCGATGACCCGGCCGTGCTGACGCTCTACGAGCGGCTGGACGAACTGGCGTCCGCTCCCCCGGACGACCCGCGGATCGCTCCGCTGGCCGCCGATCTGGTCGCCGCCGTGCCCGACGCCGTACTGGCGTCGATCCCGGACGGGGGCCCCGCGGTGACGGGCTTCGGGGAGGCTCTGCTCGCCGACTACCCGCCCGCGCAGGCCGAGGTCGTACGCCGGGTGATGACCGCCATGACGAAAAGGGGCAATCGATAAGTGTGCGGATGGCGTCGCCGCCCTCACGCGGGTGCGAACAGCACCTTCGCCGAACCCGGTTCCGCCTGCATGAGCCGCACCCGCAGCCGCTCCCCCAGCGGGAGGCCGACCGCGGTCCCCTCGATCCGGGCGACGATCGCCGGATGCTCGATATGGACGGTGCCGACGGCCGGTTCGTCGTCCCTCACGTCGATCACGTACCCGTCGAAGACCTGACCCACCTGGTCCTTGAGCAGCGCCGCCTCCACCAGGTCGATGGACTCGCGCTCCACGGTGTTGGCGCGGCGCGTGCCGTCGGCCATCTCCTTGGGGAGCGCGGGAAGCGCCTCCCGTACCCACTGGGGCGGCTCGCGCCCTGCGACCGCCGCGAGGCAGAGCTCGGCCGCGTACCGGTCGACGAGCCGGCGCAGCGGGGCGGTGCAGTGCGTGTAGAGGTCGGCGACGGCGGCGTGGACGGCCGGGGTGGGCAGCTCGCCGTGCTCGAAGACCGTGTACCCGGCGCCGCGCAGCAGGGTGGTGCACTCCTGGAGGAACGCGGCGTGGTTGCTCTTCCCCGGGTCGAGCGAGCGGATGAGGCGCGCGTACGGGACGTGGTGCGGCCAGTCGATGCCCAGGGCCTGCGCGGAGCGCCTCAGCACGGCGACGGCGCCGTCCGGCGCGACGGGCAGCGTACGCAGGATGCCGGTGCCCGCCTCCTTCATGAGCCGGGCGGCGGCCATGCCGGTGAGCAGGGAGATCTGGGCGTTCCAGCCGTCGGTGCGCAGGGGGGTGCGGTATTCGAGGCCGTACGTGGAGTCCTGGGCGACGATCTCCTGTTCGGGCACGTTCAGTGAGATGCCGCCGCGGGCGAGCTCCTGCTCCTCCCGGAGCCGCCCGATGTCCCTGAGCAGGGCCAGGGGCTCCTCGGCCGTACCCGCGTTGATCCGGCGCTGGACGCCTTCGTAGTCGAGCTTGGCCCGGCTGCGTACGAGGGCCCTGCGCACGTCCGTACCGACGGCGCGGCCCTCCTTGTCGAGGTCGATCTGCCAGAGCACGGCCGGTCTGGTCTCGCCGGGGAGCAGGCTGGCGGCGCCCTCCGAGATCAGGGTGGGGTGCAGCGGCACCTTGCCGTCGGGGAAGTACAGCGTCGTCACCCTGCGGTGGGCCTCGGCGTCCAGGGCGCCGCCGGGCCGTACGAAGGCGGCGACGTCGGCGATCGCGTACCGCACGCGGAATCCTCGCGGTCGCCGTTCCAGGTGCATCGCCTGGTCCAGGTCGGTGGAGGTGGGCGGGTCGATGGTGAAGAACGGCAGCTCCGTCGCGTCCTCGTGTGCGGACAGGTCCGGGGAGCCCGCGGCCTGTTCCGCCTCCGCGAGCACGTCGGGCGGGAAGGTGTCGGGCAGCTCCAGCTCGGCGCGCAGGTGGCGCAGGGCCGCGCGGAGCGGGGTGTCCGCTGGGCCGGTCACGTGGAGATGGCGGCGGGGCATGTCCCGAGCGTAGGGCGGGGGCGGGTAACCGGCATCCCGGTCGCTCGGGCGGTCCCCTGGTTGCCCGTCCGTGGTTGGTCCGGGGCCCCTCCGGAGTGTCTCCTCGGGCAACGAACGTTCGGCGGGTCCGGATGGGAACCCGGGTATCTGTTCGTCACCCTGCGGGGACCCTCCTGCACGGCCCCGGACCGGCCGGAGCGGAGCTGCGGGCCGTGCCACCCGGGGTGCCGAAAAGCGCCGAGTGCCGTGCGTCGGCGAACCGGGCCGCAGGTGACCGCGATACGTGGGTGGGGCCGTGCAGGAGGGTCCCCGCAGAGGCGGGCGTAGGACCCGGGTTCGTTCGCTCCGTACCCGGGTGCCGCGCCCGTCCCGAGGAGACACTCCGGAGGGGCCCCACCCAACCACCCACGGGTGAAGCGGCGACCCGGTTACGTACCCTTGCAAGGCCCGTCGTTCGCGTACGCAAGGAGAAACCGTGCTCGTCCTGTTGCCGCCCTCCGAAGGCAAGGCCGCCTCGGGGCGTGGTGCGCCGCTGAAGGCGGAGTCCCTTTCCCTGCCGGGTCTGGCCGCCGCGCGGGAGACGATCCTCGACGAGCTCACCGAGCTGTGCATGGCCGACGAGGAGAAGGCCCGCGTCGTGCTCGGGCTGAGTGACGGGCTGCGCGGCGAGATCGCGAAGAACACCGAGCTCCGCACGGCGGGAACGCGCCCGGCCGGGGAGATCTACACCGGCGTGCTGTACGACGCACTGGACCTGGCCTCGCTGGACACCACCGCCCGCCGGCTGGCCAACAAGTCGCTGCTGGTCTTCTCCGGGCTCTGGGGCGCCGTGCGGGTGGGCGACCGGATTCCTTCGTACCGCTGCTCGATGGGTGTGAAGCTCCCGGGCCTCGGTGCGCTCGGCGCGTACTGGCGGGAGCCGATGGCGGAGGTCATGCCGGAGGCGGCCGGGGACGGGCTCGTCCTGGATCTGCGGTCCTCGGCCTACACCGCCGCGTGGAAGCCGAAGGGTGCGGTCGCCGAGCGGACGGCGAGCGTGCGCGTTCTGCAGTCCCAGATGGTGAACGGGGTCGAGAAGCGGTCCGTGGTGAGTCACTTCAACAAGGCGACCAAGGGCCGGATGGTGCGCGAACTGCTCCTGGCCGGCGCCCGGCCGAAGGGCCCCGCGGAGCTGGTGGACCTGCTGCGGCAGCTCGGGTTCGTGGTGGAGGCGCAGGCCCCGGAGCGGGCCGGGCGTGCGTGGGCGCTGGACGTGGTGGTGACGGAGATCCACTGATCGCGTTGCAGCATGCGCAACGCTCGTTGCGTGGGGTGTTGCGGCGGGGCAGGATGAGGGCATGACCTCACCTGCGCCCGTTGCCATGTCCGTCCTCGATCTCGCTCCCGTCGTCCCCGTCGTCGTCCTGGAGGACGCGGCCGACGCGGTGCCGCTGGCGAGGGCCCTGGTCGCGGGCGGGCTGCCGGCGATCGAGGTGACGCTGAGGACCGCGGCGGCGCTCGACGCGATCCGCGCGATCGCGGCGGAGGTGCCGGACGCGGTGGTGGGCGCGGGCACCGTGATCTCCGTGGCGAACGTGACCGACACCGTGGCGGCGGGGGCCCGCTTCCTGGTGAGCCCCGGCTGGACGGACACGCTGCTCGACGCGATGAAGTCGTCGGGCCTGCCGTTCCTGCCGGGTGTCTCCACGACCTCCGAGGTGGTCGCGCTGCTGGAGCGCGGGGTCACGGAGATGAAGTTCTTCCCGGCCGAGGCCGCGGGCGGCACCGCCTATCTCAAGGCGCTGTCCGCACCTCTTCCGCAGGCCCGGTTCTGTCCGACGGGCGGTATCTCGCTCGCCTCGGCGCCGACCTATCTGGCCCTGCCGAACGTCGGCTGTGTGGGCGGCAGTTGGATGGTGCCGGGCGACGCGGTGGCGGCGAAGGACTGGGGCCGGGTGGAGCGGCTGGCGCGCGAGGCGTCGGCGCTGCGCGGCTAGCGCACCGTCTGGACCGCGTACAGCGTGCCGACCGTGAGGGCCAGGGTGCCCAGCAGCAGCCGGAGCGCGGTTTCGGGCAGGCGGGGCTGGAGTCGGGCGCCGAGGTAGCCGCCGCAGAGTCCGCCGAGTCCGCAGGCCAGGCCGAGCGACCAGTCGGGGGCGACGGCCGCGGTCGTCGTCAGGGACAGCAGCGCGTAGGTGGCCGCGCCCACGACGGAGGTCACGAACGTGGCGGCGAGGGCCGCGGGGGCGACCTTCGCGACCGGTACTCCGCGTCCGACCAGGACCGGACCGAGCAGGGAGCCGCCGCCGATCCCGTAGATGCCCCCGGCGACACCGACGGCCAGCGCGAGCCCGGTCGTGGCGCGGGGCGAGGGTCCGGCCCCGGTGGCACGGCGTGCGGGGCGCAGGGTGCGGGCGCACAGCCAGGCGCCCAGGGGCAGCAGGAGTACGGCGATGAAGAGGCGGAAGACGTGAGGGCCCGGGACGGCGAAGACCCGGATCACCGCGCCGGCGACCACACCGGGCACCGTACCGAGGACGAGCAGACGGGTCAGGGGGCCGCGCAGCCGGCCGGCGCGGTGGTGGCGCAGCAGCGCCCCGGGGCCCGCCACCACGTTGTACAGCAGGTTGGTCGGGGTCACCGCGGGGCTCGGCACACCGAACACGCTGACCTGGACCGGCAGCAGGAACACCGCGCCCGATACGCCCACCGGGGCGGTCGCCAGCGAGATGGCCAGGCCCGCGGCGAAGCCGAGCGCTTCCGTCGGCCAGGTCACCGTTACCGCAGGTGCGAGGTGTCGTTCAGGAGCCGCACAGAGGCGTTGCCGTCCCCGTAGTAGGCCACGGCCGAGACAGACGCAGCCGAGAGTTCCATGCGGAACAGGGACTCGGGCGGGGCGCCAAGTGCCAGTCTGACCAGGGTCTTGATCGGGGTGACGTGGGTGACCAGGAGCACCGTGCGGCCCTGGTAGCGGGCGATGAGCCGGTCGCGGGCGGCCGATACGCGGTCGGCGACCTCGGTGAAGCTCTCGCCGCCGCCCGTGGGCGCCGCGTCGGGCGAGGCGAGCCAGGTGTCCAGGTCGGAGGCGTACCGCTCGCGTACCTCGGCGAACGTCAGGCCCTCCCAGGCGCCGAAGTCCGCCTCGCGCAGGCCGTCTTCGACGCGGACATCGAGACCGAGGCGGCCGGCCACCGCGGCTGCCGTCTCGAGGCAGCGGCGCAGCGGTGAGCTGACGATGTCCTGGATGGTGCCCCGGTCGGCGAACGCCCGCGCGGCGTTCTCGGCCTGGCCCCGGCCGACGGCCGAGAGTTCCGGGTCGCTGCCCCCGCTGCCGGAGAACCGCTTCTCGGGCGTGAGGGCCGTCTCCCCGTGCCGCAGCAGTACGAACGTGGCGGGCGCCCCCATATCGGGCGCCGCCCCCCACCCGGGCTGCGGCGTGGTGGAAGTGGCGGCGGGCGCGGCTTTCGTACGGGAGGTCATGGCCGCACGGGCGCGCGCCGCTCCGGCCGCCGCGTCGCCGGGCGGGCCGGTGACGGGCGGCAGGGCAGGCGGGGCCGTCCGGGCGGGCGCGTCGAGGGCCGCCGTCGAGGACGAGGGCTCCCACTGCCTGCCCCGCTTGCCCGCGTCCATCGCCTCGTTGGCGAGCCGGTCCGCGTGCTTGTTCTCGGCGCGCGGAATCCACTCGTACGTGACGGTGGCGGCGGGAAGGATCCGGGCGGCCTCCGCGGCCAGGGGCTTCATGTCGGGGTGCTTGATCTTCCAGCGGCCCGACATCTGCTCGACCACCAGCTTGGAGTCCATCCGGACGTGCACCCGCAGGGCGTCGTCCGACGGGAACAGCGCCTTCGCGGCCTTGAGGCCCGCGATGAGGCCCTTGTACTCGGCCACGTTGTTCGTCGCGACGCCGATGTACTCGGCCGTCTCGGCGAGCGGCTCGCCCGTCTCCGGATCGATGACGACGGCGCCGTAACCGGCGGGCCCCGGGTTTCCCCGGGAGCCGCCGTCGGCCTCGACGACCAGCTGGTGGGAGGCGGGCATTACAGGCCCGACTCCGAGGTACGGATCAGGATGCGGTGGCAGTTCTCGCAGCGCAGGACGGTGTCGGGGGACGCCGCCTTCACGTCGTTGACCTCGGTGATGTTGAGCTCCAGACGGCAGCCCTCGCAGCGCCGCTGGTAGAGGCGGGCCGCGCCGACGCCGCCCTGCTGGGCGCGGAGCTTGTCGTACAGCTTGAGGAGGTCCGCGGGAACGGCGCCCGCGACGACCTCGCGGTCCTTGGTGAGGGTCGCCGCCTCGGCGTCCAGCTCACGGATCGCCGCGTCGCGGCGCTCGACGGCGTCGTCGAGCTTGGCCTGGACGGCGGAGACGCGCTCGGTCAGCTCGATGACCCGCTCCTGGGCACCTTCGCGGCGCTCCATGATTTCGAGGACGACGTCCTCCAGGTCGCCCTGGCGCTTGGCGAGCGAGACGATCTCGCGCTGGAGGCTCTCCAGGTCCTTCGGCGAGGAGACCGCGCCGGAGTCGAGCCGCTGCTGGTCGCGGACGGCGCGCTGGCGCACCTGGTCGACGTCCTGCTCCGCCTTGGTCTGCTCGCGGGTGGTGTCGCTCTCCTCGGTCTGGGAGGCGACCAGCAGGTCACGCAGCTGGGCGAGGTCGTTGTTGAGGGCGTCGATCTCGGCGTGCTCGGGCAGCGACCTGGCCTTGTGGGAGGCCTGCGACAGGCGTACGTCGAGGGCCTGGACTTCGAGGAGTCGGATCTGGTCGGCGGGCGCGGCGTTCAGTTGGGGGCTCCAGAAGAGTGGTGGGTGGTCCAGGGGTCGGTGACCTGCTTCGAGACATGGACCCGCAGGTCCCATCCGTGGCGGTCGGAAATCGCGTCGAGCTGTGCGGCGGCCTGCTCGCACCAGGGCCACTCGGTGGCCCAGTGTGCGGCATCGACCAGGCCGAGCGGCGAGTGCTGGACGGCCTCGGAGGCCGGGTGGTGGCGCAGGTCCGCGGTGAGGAAGGCGTCGACGCCCGCGGCGCGCACGGCGTCGAAGAGGCTGTCGCCGGACCCGCCGCTCACGGCGACGGTACGGACGAGCGCGTCGGGGTCGCCTGCCAGCCGGATGCCCTGCGCGGTGGCGGGCAGCCTGGCGGCGGCGCGTGCGGCGAACTCGCGGAGGGTCTCGGGATGGTCCAGCTCGCAGATCCGGCCGAGACCGCGGTGCCCCTTGGGGTCGGTCGGGTCCGGTACGAGGGGTCCGGTGACGCGCAGGTCGAGGGCGCCGGCGAGGGCGTCGGAGACGCCGGGGTCGGCACTGTCGGCGTTGGTGTGCGCGACGTGCAGCGCGACGCCTTTGCTGATGAGGCCGTGTACGACCCGGCCCTTGAAGGTCGTGGCGGCCACCGTCGTCGTACCGCGCAGATAGAGCGGGTGGTGGGTGACGATCAGCTGGGCGCCGAGCGTGATGGCCTCGTCGGCGACGGCCTGGACGGGGTCCACCGCGAACAGGACCCGGTCGACGTGCGCTTCCGGGTCGCCGCAGACGGTGCCGACCGCGTCCCATCCTTCGGCCCGCTCGGGGGGCCAGAGGGCGTCGAGCGCGGCGATGACTTCAGACAGACGGGGCACGAAGGAAAGGCTACCTTCCGTCCGTGCCCCGCAGGCCATGGCTGCCGGGACCCGTGAGGGCGGACCGGCGGCCGGTTATGAATCGTTACTTCACGAGGTCGGCGCGCAGGTCGTCGAGGACGAGACCGGCGGAGGTGACACCGAGGCCGAGGTACCAGGTCTCGTCGGAGACGTCCTTGGCCCGGCCTTCCTTGACCGCCTTCAGGTTCTTCCACAGCGGGTTGGCCTGGGCGGTGTCGCGCTTGGTGGCCTTCACGTCGCCGTAGACGCCGGTGAAGATCCAGTCGGCGTCGGCCTCGTCGATCTTCTCCGGGCTGATCTCCGCGGCGAGGTCGTTGATCTGCTGGTTCTTGGGCCGGGGCAGACCGGTGTCCTCAAGGATCGTGCCGATGAAGGACGCCTTGGCGTAGAGGCGGATCTTGTCCGGCAGGTAACGGACCATGGAGATCGTCGGCTTGTTCGGGCCGATGTCCTCGCCGAGCTTCTTCGCCTTCGCCTCGTAGGCGGCCAGCTCGGTCTCGGCCTTGGCGGTCTTGTCCAGCGCCGCGGCGTTGAGGAGGTAGTTCTCCTTCCAGGTGAAGCCCGGACGGATGGAGAACACGGTCGGCGCGATCTTGGAGAGCTCGTCGTACTTGTCGGCGGCGCGCAGCTGGCTGCCGAGGATCAGGTCGGGCTTGAGGCCCGCGATCGCCTCGAGGTTGAGGCTGTTGATCGTGCCGACGTTCTTGGGGTCGCCCGCGTCCTTCTTCAGGTACGACGGGATGGCCGCGTCGCCCTCGGAGGGGGCGTAGCCGACGGGCTTCACACCCAGCGACACCACGTTGTCGAACTCGCCGACGTCCAGGACGACGACCCGCTTGGGCGCGGACTTGAGCTCCGTCTTGCCCATGGCGTGGGTGAGGGTACGGGGGAAGGTCCCGGCCTTCGCGTCGGTGCCGTACTCCGCCGTCTTCTTCGCCGCGTCCCCGAAGTCCTCGCCGCCCGTGGCGACTGCGGCCTTCTTGTCGCCACCGGTTTCGGACTTGGCCGAGTCCGTGGACTTGGCGTCGCCGCTCCCGCAGGCGGAGAGGGAAAGGGCGGCAGCCACTGCCAGGCCGACTGCGGCGGTGCCGCGGCGTCGAAGGGACATCACTTGCTCCAGTTGTGGGTCACACAGGCATTGCTTAGGAATGCCTTACCTTATCCACGCCCACCACCCCCAGCACAACCACCCCCTGACGCTCAGGCGAATACGGACATCACCACCCTTATGTGTGAAGCGCGCGTGGTGGCGTTGTTCGGCAGGAAGTGCGAAAACTAGCTTCGGTTGCCGGAGGTGATGAGTTCATGACTGCGTGTGCCATCGAGGGCGAGACCGCAGGGGCCACCGCCACGGTGGAGTCCCTGCCCGAGGAACCCGGCGAGCCCGGAGAGCCAGAAACCGCCGCGGGTGACGCGCCCCCGTTCACGATCACCGCGGACGGTTCGTACGCGGCCCGGCTCACGGCCGCCCCTGGAGCGCCCGGGGCGGAGCGGGCGTGGTTCGCGGAGCGGTGGACGCTGGACGGGCCCGAGCCGTACGCGGTGCCGCTCCCGCTGAACCAGCCCGAGGAGCCGGACTCCGACGTGGTGCCGCTCGCCGACGGCCGGGTCCTCATCCGGCGACTGGTCGACGGACGGCATGCCTTCTCGCTGCTCTACCCGACCGGCCCCGTCACCGGCGAACTGCCGCTGGGCGCCGTCGAATGCACCGGTCTGACGCTGCTCCCGCCGTCACCGGACGGCCGGAGCGTGTTCGCCCTGGTCGCGGGTGAGCGCTCCACCGCCGTCTGGCTGGTGGCGGGCGGCGCCTTCGGCCCCGAGCACGTCACCGACGTACCGGGGCACTGTTCCGGCGGGGTGTGGCTGGACCGGGCGGGGCGGCTGCTGGCGCTGGACCGGCAACTGCCGGGCGGCGGACCGGTGAAGGCCGTCGCCGTCGACCTGGAACGCGGCGGCGAGGTGACACCGCTGCTCCAGATCGCGCCGGACAGCGACGACCGGCTCCTGCTGGCCGACGCGGACAGCGGGCTGCTGCTGCTCCGGTCCGACGCGCCGGGTCACGACCGGCTCGGCTGGGGCGTGCTCGGCAGTTCTCTGCCGGTGCGTTTCCCGGAGTGCCTGCGTCCGGACGATGTCGCGGTGACGCCTTTCGCCGTACAGCCGGGGCAGATGCTGATGCCGGAGAGCTGTGCGGTGGCCCTGCGGATCGACGGGCCCGCGGGCAGTTGGGTGGGGGTGTGGCGTCCGGCGGGGCGTCGGCTGCACCACTTCGGGGCGCCCGAGGGGTGGCCGGCCGGTTCCGGGTTCTGGAGCCGGGAAGGCGTACTGCACCTGCCGTACGCCCATGCCGGGGCCCCGTGCGCGGTGGCGCTGCTCGAAGCTCCGGCCGCCGAGGACGAGTGCCGTCGTGGGAACCCGTTTGACCAGGCCGGAAGTGGAGCGGAACCATCCGCGGCTCCTGCGCTTCCTGTGGTGTGTAAGCCGGTTCCACTGGGGCAGGCGCCTCTTCTTGGGCGCACCGCGCCTGGTTAAATTTGGGGCCTGGGCCACGCGGCCGCACCGCGCGGACACCGACGGTGACCACGTCGGATGGCGGTGGCGGGGCTTGCGACACATAAGTAAGCGATCACAACGGGGTGAACTTCCGACATGTCTGAAGCCCGAACCGACACGACCCAGACGCGTCCGCCGGGGGCGGAAGCGCAACGGGCCGAAGCCGGCGGCTCCGGAAAGCACCGAGGGGGTGCGTCGATGGAGAACACGGCCGCGCAACCGCACGGCCGCCACCGCCGCCCCTCCGAAGGGGGTGGCAGAGCGGCCGTCTGACTCCGCGCTGCAGAAAACGAAGCCGGTATGAACGAGGGGAGGGCCGCCACAGCCG
>NZ_JBSHFH010000029.1:0-78664 GCF_053617235.1 Streptomyces sp. NPDC055749
GTCACCGGCCGGCCGGACGGTGCGCCGCCCCCGTCCCCACGGTGCGGCGCGGGCGGGCCGCCGTCCTCCGCTGGGGACGGACGGCCCACGTTCATCAGGGCCCGCTCGGGGCCGCCTCCGCCGGGCCGAGCCCGAGGGCGGGAAGGATCGAGCTCTCCACGAAGCGGGTGAGGTACGCCTCGTCGGCGTACCGCCCCTCCAGCATGGGCCGGGCCCGCATGACGCCCAGGAGCTGCGTGGCCACGAACTCGGCCGCGGGGGCGTCCGCCGCGATCTCGCCGCGCTCCCGGCCGCGCCGGACCATGCCCTCGATCGCGGCGATCTGCGGCAGGATCAGCGCCTCGCGCAGGGCGCACAGCAGCTCGGGGCTCTGCAGGGCGGCGTGGCTCAGCGCGTGCGACAGCGGGGTGTCGCGTCCGGACGCCGCACCGATGGCCCGTGCCGCCTCGCGCAGATCACCGGCGAGTGTGCCCGTGTCGATGGGCGGGAGCAGCATGCGTCTGGTGCCGTGCAGGGCCGCCACGACCAGCTCCGGCTTGGAGCCCCACTGGCGGTAGAGCGTCGACTTCCCGCACCGGGTGCGTGAGGCGACGCCCTCCATGGTCAGCGACTCGTAACCGCTCTCCCGGATCAGGTCCAGCACAGCCGCGTAGAGCTCCTGCGCCCGCTCCGGCGTGATCTTCGACCGGCGGGACGTGGCTGCTGATTCCTGCACGGGCTCGTGCGACGGCATGTGCTTTCCCTCTCAGCGACGGTGCGACGAGGTCCTTCGATACGCCAGTGTACCGATACGCGGGTGTTCCGATACGTTCGCGTATCGGTACACTGGCGTATCGATACGGCATGGACTGGACCATGCCGCCGTAACAGCGCTTCGTCAGCAAAGGGGCACCGGGTGATGTACGCCCGCAGACAGCCTGCAGAACGGGAGCCGGACACTTCTGCCCGACCGCCCCTCGTCCGCGAGCTTCTTCTCGTCGCGGGACTCTTCCTCGTCTACAAGCTCGGCCGGCAGGCCGCGAACGGACACGTCGAGGAAGCGTTCCGCAACGCCGGACACGTCTGGGACCTCGAGCGCGCCGTGCACCTCCCCGGCGAAGGAGCGGTGCAGAGCCTGCTGCTGCACAGCGAGACGCTGGTCCACCTGGCGAACACCTATTACGCGACCGTGCACTTCCCGGCCACGCTGCTGTTCCTGGTGTGGCTGTACTGGCGCCGCCCGCGTCACTACGTCTGGTCGCGCCGCGTCCTCGCCGTGCTCACCGGCGCTGCGCTCGCGCTCCACCTGCTGTTCCCGCTCGCCCCGCCCCGGATGCTGGACGCCGCCGCGCTCGTCGACACCGGTCAGGTGTACGGCCCGACGGTGTACGGGGACACGCCCGCGACCGACTCCATGGCCAACCAGTTCGCCGCGATGCCCTCGCTGCACTTCGGCTGGGCCGTGATGGTGGCCGTCGGCCTGATCGTCGCCACCCGCTCCCGTTGGCGCTGGCTGTGGCTGCTGCATCCCGCGGCCACGCTGCTCGTCATCGTGGGTACCGCCAACCACTACTGGCTGGACGCCGTCGTCGTATCGGCGCTGCTCGCCGTCGCGTTCGCCGCCCTGCGGCTGCCGCGTCCCACGCGGTCCCGGGTCTATCTCCCGTGGCCCTCCGCCGCCGACGTGGCGGTGCCCGCAGCGGCAACGGCGCCCGTGACGGCGCTCGCGCGGGCCGGAGCCCCGCGATGAACGCCACGCTCATAGCGGTCGCGCTGTCCCTCGTCTCCGCCGCCGCCTACGCGCTGGCCGCCGTCGCCCAGGCCCGGCTCGCCGGAAGCGCCGCACCCTCCGACGGGGTGCTGCGCATGCTGGGCCGGGGCGCCTGGTGGTCGGCGGTCGGTCTCAACGCGGGGGGCGCACTGCTGCACGTGGTCGCGCTCAAGTACGGTCCGCTGACCCTCGTCCAGCCGCTGGGCGCGCTCACGCTCGTCGCCGCGGTCCCGCTCGGCGCGCGCTCCGCGGGACGCCGTGTCAGCCGGACGGAATGGCGCGGCACGATCCTCACCCTGCTCGGCCTCGGCGCGCTGCTGCTCGCCGCGGGCGGCGGCGCCGCGCACGAGACGCTGACGCTGCCCGAGGCCCTCGGCGTAGGGGCGGCGACGATGGCGCTCGTCGCCGTACTCGGCAGGCCCGGCACCCGGCCCGGCCTGCGCCATGCCACGGCGGCCGGCATCACATCGGGTGTCGCGTCGGCGCTCACCCAGACCCTGACCGTCGCCGTCACCGACCACACCACGGGGCCGCTGATCAGCTGGCGCCTGGTGACGGTGGCGCTGCTCGTCTCCGCCTTCGCGATGGGAGGTCTGCTGCTGGCCCAGATCGCGTTCCGCGGGGGCCTCGGCGCACCGCTGGCCGTCGTCACCCTGGCCAATCCGGTGGCCGCAGCCGCTGTCGGCATGGCCCTGCTGGGGGAGCGGCTCCAGGGCGGGGCGATCAGCCTGGTTCCGGCACTGCTCGGCACCGGGGCCGCCGTGCGCGGTGTGATCCTGCTCAGCCGGGCCACCGCGGAGGCCACGGTGCCGGGCGCGGACACGTCTGCCCCGGCCGTGGGCTCACCGTCGCGGGTGATCATCGGCAGCCCCCGCACGCTCGACCGGCCGGTACTGGGTGCAGAGGCGGTTACGTCTCCAGTGGGCGGCCCGTAGCCCCGCTGAGCGCTGCCTGCTGCCCGCCGTCTCCCGCCTCAGTCGCCCGCGAGGATCGGCTCGTCGGCGAGGGCCCTGGTCAGCCAGCCGATCCAGAAGGTCTCCATGTCGATTCCGCCACGCAGCACCAGATGCCGCAGCCGGTCCTCCTCGGCGGTCCGCTCGGGCGGGAAGTCCCGCTCCTCGATCCGCAGATACTCCTCCAACTGACGCCGGTGCAGCGCGAGATGCCGGCGCAGTTCGGCCCCCAGCCCGTCCGCCCCGACGACCGCCGCCGCCCGCATCCTCAGCAGCAGCGGATCGCGGACCGGCCGCGGGTCCTCGGGGATGGCCACCCAGGCCGCGAGCTCCTCGCGGCCCGCGGGCAGGACCTCGTACTCCTTCTTCTGCCCACGGGCCGGCTGAGCCGACGGCAGGGCCCGGATCTGCCCGGACTGCTCCAGTTTCCCCAGCTCGCGATAGATCTGCTGGTGCGTCGACGACCAGAAGTAACCGATCGACCGGTCGAACCTGCGCGTCAGCTCCAGCCCCGACGACGGCTTTTCGAGCAGGGCGGTGAGAATCGCGTGCGGGAGTGACATGAAGTGCATCCTAGGGAGGGACGGGCCCGGCGGTCACAGCGCTGCGGCGAGCTCCGTGCCCTGGCGGATCGCGCGCTTGGCGTCCAGTTCGGCCGCCACGTCGGCGCCGCCGATCAGGTGCACCGGGCGGCCCGCGGCGACCAGCTCCTCGTACAGCCCGCGACGCGGTTCCTGGCCCGCGCACAGGACCACGGTGTCGACGGCCAGCACGTGCTGTTCGCCGTCCACGGTCAGGTGGAGACCCTCGTCGTCGATGAGGTCGTAGGACGCGCCCGCGATCATCGTGACGCCGCGGTGGCGCAGTTCGGTGCGGTGGATCCATCCCGTGGTCTTGCCGAGACCTGCCCCGACCTTGCTCGTCTTGCGCTGGACGAGGTGCACCGTGCGCGGCGGCTTCGGGCGCTCGGGGGTGCGGAGTCCGCCCCGGTCCGCGTACGAGGTGTCGACGCCCCACTGCCGGAAGAACACCTCGGCGTCCAGCGAGGCCGCGTCGCCGCCGTCCGTGAGGAACTCGGCGACGTCGAAACCGATACCGCCCGCCCCGACGATCGCGACCCGGTCGCCGACCGGCGCCCCGTCCCGCAGCACGTCCAGGTAGCTGACCACGCTGGGGTGGTCCACGCCCGGAATCGCAGGGGAGCGGGGCTCGACCCCGGTCGCGACGACGACCTCGTCGAAGTCCGCGAGCAGCTCCGTCGTGGCCCGCGTGCCGAGCCGGACCTCGATGCCCTCCTCGCTCAGGCGCGTACGGAAGTAGCGCAGGGTCTCGTTGAACTCCTCCTTGCCGGGGACGCGGCGCGCCACATTGAGCTGGCCGCCGATCTCGTCGGCCATGTCGAACAGCGTCACCGCGTGCCCGCGCTCCGACGCCGTGACCGCGCAGGCCAGACCGGCCGGACCGGCACCGACGACGGCGACGCTCTTACGGGTCCGGGTCGGCAGGAGCACCAGCTCGGTCTCGTGGCAGGCACGCGGATTGACCAGGCAGGAGGTGATCTGGAGGCTGAAGATGTGGTCCAGGCACGCCTGGTTGCAGCCGATGCAGGTGTTGATCGCGTCCGCGCGGTCCGCCGCCGCCTTCGCGACGAAGTCGGGGTCCGCGAGGAACGGCCGGGCCATCGACACCATGTCCGCCCGGCCCGCGGCGAGGATCTCCTCGGCGACCTCGGGGGTGTTGATGCGGTTGCTGGTCACCAGGGGTACGGAGACGGCGCCGCGCACCTTCTCGGTCACCCAGGTGAAGGCGCCGCGCGGCACCGACGTGGCGATGGTGGGGATGCGGGCCTCGTGCCAGCCGATCCCGGTGTTGATGATCGTGGCGCCGGCTGCCTCGATCTCGCGGGCCAGCTGGACGACCTCCTCCAGCGTGGAGCCGCCGGGCACCAGATCCAGCATCGAGAGCCGGTAGATGAGAATGAAGTCGGTGCCGACGCGCTCGCGGACACGGCGCACGATCTCCAGGGGCAGCCGGATGCGGTTCTCGTAGCTGCCGCCCCAGCGGTCCGTGCGGTGATTGGTGGCGGAGACGATGAACTCGTTGATCAGGTAGCCCTCGGAGCCCATGATCTCGACACCGTCGTAGCCCGCGCGCTGCGCCAGCTCGGCGGCCCTGACGAAGTCCTCGATGGTCTCCTCGACCTCGTCGTCGGTCAGCGCGTGCGGGGTGAAGCCACTGATCGGAGCCTTGAGCGCGCTGGGCGCGACCAGGTCGGCGTGGTGCGCGTACCTCCCGAAGTGGAGGATCTGCATGGCGATCCGGCCACCGGCCTCGTGCACGGCATCGGTCACCTGCCGGTGCTGATCGGCTTCCGCCTCGGTCGTCATCTTCGCGCCGCCCGGGAACGAGCAGGCGCGGGCGCTCGGCGCGATGCCGCCGGTGACCATGAGGCCGACCCCGCCCCGGGCTCGGGCCGCGTAGAAGGCGGCCATCCGCTCGAAGCCGCGCTCGACCTCCTCGAGACCGATATGCATCGATCCCATGAGCACACGGTTGGGGAGGGTGGTGAACCCGAGGTCCAGCGGGCTCAGCAGAGTGGGGTACGGGCTCATCCGGCGTCTCCTCGCACAGTGTCGTCGAGCCAGTTGTAGACCACACGGACGGCATTGTGCAACAAGTTGCATAATGACGTACGTCGCACTCGTGGCGGGTGCGGCGCCCGGACGGAGTATCACGACAGCACCCGGGCGGTCGGCTCGGACGACAGTGGATGCGTACCGTTCCGCACCGCCATCTCCGGGAGAAACCCATGGTCTGCCTCAACCGACGTGACCTCGGCCTGCTCGTCCTGCGCGTCGGCACGGGTGCGGTCCTCGCCGCGCATGGCACCCAGAAGCTGGCCGGCTGGTTCGGCGGCGGCGGTATCGAAGGCACCACGGCAGCCATGGAGGCCATGGGCTTCCACCCGCCCAAGCACAGTGCTGTCGCCGCCGGACTCGGCGAGGCGGGCGGCGGTGTCCTGCTCGCGCTCGGCCTCGCCACTCCGGCGGCCGGTGCCGCCGCCGCCGGTGCGATGGCGGGGGCTGTCGCCGTGCACGCACCCGCGGGCTTCTTCGCGATGAGCGGCGGATACGAGTACCCGGCGTTCCTCGGCTTCACGGCCGCCGCGATCGGTCTGGCCGGTGCCGGCCGCTACTCCCTCGACCATGCCACCCACCACGTCCTCGACCAGTCGTGGGTGGTGGCCCTGGCTTTCGCGAGCAGTGCGGCGGCAGCGGCGGTCGTGGTCGGCAAGCGGGCCAAGGGGCAGGCTGCCGAGGCGGCCGAGGCCGAGGAGGAGTAGGGCGCGCCGGACTTCTCGATGCTCAGGCCGTTGCGGCGGGCCGCGCCGTCACGGTGTCGCGAGGACGCCCAGCAGCCTGGCCACCTCGGACTCCACCGCCCGACGGGCCGGGCCGAGGTACTTGCGCGGGTCGGCCACCTCCGGCGCAGCGGCCAGCTGTTCGCGCACGGTGCGGGTGAAAATCTTGTTCAGGTGCGTGGAGATGTTCACCTTCGTCATCCCCGCTGCGACCGCCTTCGCGAGACCGTCGTCACCGACGCCCGACGAACCGTGCAGGACGAGCGGAACGCCGACGGCCGCCCGAAGCCGCTCGATGAGCTCGAAGTCGAGCACGGCGTCCCGGGTGAGCATGGCGTGCGAACTGCCCACCGCGACAGCCAGGGCGTCGACCGCCGTCGCGGCCACGAACGCGCGGGCCTCGTCCGGGTCCGTGCGCACCCCGGGGGCGTGGGCGCCGTCCTTGCCGCCGACCTCGCCCAGTTCGGCCTCGACCCACACGTTCGCGCGGTGGCAGTGGTCCGTGATCTCCCGGGTGGCGGCGAGATTCTGCTCGTACGGGAGCTTGGAGGCGTCGAACATGACGGATGTGAAGCCGAGTTCGACCGCTTCGTGCACCAGCTCCGTCGACTCCGCGTGGTCCAGGTGTACCGCCACGGGAACGCTCGCCGCCCTGGCGAGCGCGAGTGCCGCGAGGCCGATGGGGGCGAGGGAGCCGTGGTAGCGGGCGGTGTTCTCGCTGATCTGCAGGATGACCGGCAGCCCGGCACTCTCCGCTCCGGCGACGATGGCCTCGGCGTGCTCGATCTGTACGACGTTGAAGGCGCCGACACCGGTCCGCCGGGTGTACGCGGAGCCGGTGATGACGTCGGTCGGGCTGAGAGGCACGGGTCTTCTCCACGGAAGCGGTGGGACGGACTCTGAGTACGGTGTCGCACCGCTCCCGCGATGTCAATAACTGCTCGATTGGAGCTGCTTACGAACAAGTGCAAGCATGATGTCGGGGGGGGTGTGAACCTCAGACGTCTCGCGAGTGCAGCACCGCGCCGCCGACTGCGAGCGCGCCGACGGCCCAGAGCGCCAGCACACCGAGGCCCTCCCAGGGGCCGATGGGGAGCTTGTCGACGCCGAGGGTCGTCTGCACGGAGAGGCCGGCCGGCATGGGGGCGATCTGTTGGAGGTGCCGCTGCCATTCCGGGTCGGTGATCACCTGGCCGAGGACCGGGAAGAAGAAGAGCAGTCCCATGACGATTCCGATGGCTGCAGCCGAACTCCGCACGATCAGCGCGACGCCGAGGCTGAGCAGCCCGACCAGGACCAGGTAGAGGACGGAACCGACGGCGGCGCGCAGCGTCGAGGTGTCGGCCAGTGACAACGCCTCGTACCCGTGCGCCTCGGTGAAGCCACGGCCCGGCTGCACCATCCCGCCGATCAGCAGTGACCCGAGCACGCCGACGGCGCCCGTCGCCAGCAGCACGGCGCCGAGGACGGCCGCCTTCGAGAAGAGGACGGTCAGCCTGCGTGGCACCGCCGCGATCGTGGTCCGGATCATCCCGGTGCTGTATTCGTCGCCGGCCATCAGCACCGCGACGATCGCGACGACGACCTGGCCGGCTATGACGCCGGTGAGGCTGAGCCTCGTGGCGTCCTGTCCGCAGCCCACGCCGTCACAACGGGAGGTCATCGCCACCGCGGCGCCCACCGCCAGGGTCAGGGCCACGACACCGAGCAGCAACCACGTGTTGCCGACGTCCGTCCGCAGCTTCGTCCACTCCGCGCGTCCCGCGTACCTCATGCGTCCCTCCGGCGGATCAGGACCCAGGCGGCGGCGAACGCGACCGCCGCGTAGGCGCACAGCACTGCGAAGCCCGCCCACGGTGCCAGCGGGAAGTAGCCGTGCGCCGGCGAGTAGACGGTGACGACCTGGTCGTAGTGTTCGACGCTCTGCTGGATGGCGAACCCGGCGGCCGGTGTGACCTTCAGCAGCCAGTCCGATGCCGCCGGGGGCAGGACGGACGCGGTGGCGAGCAGGTAGGGCAGCACCATGCCGACGACCACCAGCGTGATGGCCGCGGCGCTGCGGCGCAGGACGGCTCCGACGGCCAGCGCGCACACACTGGCAGCCGCGAGCAGCAGGCCCGTTCCCACGACGACCCGCAGCTCGGTCGCCGAAGGCACCGTCAGGACGGGAAAGCCGTTCGCGAGGGACCGCGCTCCTCCGAAGGGCACCATGACAGCGGCTGCGATCGTTCCGACGAGGAAGGCCGCACAGCCCACCACAAGGGCCTTCGCCACCAGTACGCGCCCCCTGCGCGGGCTGGCAGCGAAGCTGACGCCGATCAGCCCTCGTCGGTACTCGACGGTCACATAGCCCGCGGCCACGACCACCATCATGATCAGTCCCGCGAACGCGCCGACCAGGAAGTTCGAGACGATACGTACGCCGCTCGCGGCCGGTCCGCCGACCACCGGCGCGATGTCTCCGGCCCCGGTGATGGTGTAGCCCGTGTCCGACGGGATCACGTGGCCATTCGTCGACCGGCTGTAGCTTCCGCTCGTACCGGCACTGTCGCTGACCTGCCGGTCCTGCCAGGCGTCGCCGCTCCAACCGCCGGTCAGGGCGGGGGCTCCGAACGTGCTGGTGGCGACGGCGGGGATGAACCCCGTTCCGGTACCGGTCTCCTCCGTCGCCGACGGCGAGGCCACGAACAGCCCGACCTGCGGCGACTCCGAGAGCCCGGCAAGACGCGCGGTACCCACCTCGGTCCAGGCGCTGCCGTCCGCCGACTGGTAGCCGGTGACGGTGTCGCCCGAGCGCTGCAGCCGGAGCCAGCGCGGCGCGTCGGCCGGCACCGGGCCGGGCAGCCCGGCCGTGTCGTGCGTGTAGTCGTACTGCATCCGCACACCGTGGTCTCCGGTGACCATCATCGACGCGTACGACGACCCCGGTTCGAGGGAATCCTTGACGATGATTCCGGCCTTCGCCCAAGGCGCGAGACCGGGCCGGTCCTCGGTAGGTGTCGACGCGACCTGACCCGTCAGCGAGGACACAGCCACCGTGATGGCGCCGTCGCCCTTCAGCGGCTGGTGCATGAAGTAGAAGGCGTCGTTGACCGCCTCGCCGCCGGGACCGACGGGCAGTTCGGACGCGTCCAGGCCCCCTTCGTTGCTCGCCGCCGTGGCGAGCAGTCCGACCAGGCAGATGGTCAGCAGTGCGCCGACCGTGCCGAGCACCCAGCCGCGTACCGTCCGGAACTTCGTCCACTCCGCGTGCAGTACGCGTCCGAAGCCGCCCCGTTCCGGACGGTCGGAGGCCGCCGGCGGCGTGAGCGTGCCGGTCATCGTCCGGCCTCCTCGGTAACGACCCCGCGGTACTGCACGGCGTCCCGGGTGAGTTCCATGTACGCCTCTTCCAAGGACGCGCGGTGCGGAGACACTTCGGAGAACGGCACCGAGTTCGCCCCGAGCACGGCGACGACGTCCTCGGCCGGCAGATCGGTGACGCCGATCGTCTCGCTTCCCGTGGAAGTCACCGTGGCACCGGCCCGTGCGAGCACCTCCATCGCCCGCGTACGAGCCGAGGTACGCAGCGTCACGCGACCCTCGGAAACGGAGGCGAGCAGCTCGCGCACGCTCATGTCGGCGACGACCTTGCCGCGCCCGACGACGATCACATGGTCGGCGGAGCCCTGCAGTTCGCTCATCAGGTGACTGGACACCAGCACGGCTCGGCCCTGTTCGGCGAGCGACGCCAGGAAGCCCCGCATCCACATGAAGCCCTCGGGGTCCAGGCCGTTGAACGGCTCGTCCAGCATGAGCATCGGCGGGTCGCCGAGCAGCGCCGCCGCGATGCCCAGCCGCTGCCGCATGCCCAGGGAGAATCCGCCAGCCCTGCGCCGGGCCACGTCCTGGAGGCCCACCCTGCGGATCGCCTCGTCGACCGCTGCGGTGCCGAGGCCCTGCGAGTGGGCCAGCCACAGCAGATGGTGACGGGCAGTCCGGCTCGGCTGTACGGCTGCCGCGTCGAGCAGCGCGCCGACGTGCTTGAGCGGTGTGCGCAGTGTTCGGTACGGGCGCCCGCCGACCAGCGTCGTCCCCTGATCCGGCGTGTCCAGACCGAGGATGACACGCATCGTCGTGGACTTCCCCGCACCGTTCGGGCCGACGAAACCGGTGATCTGTCCCGGCCTGACGACGAACGACATGCCGTCGAGAGCCTGAGTGCCGCCGAAGCGCTTGTAGACGTCCTTGACCTCGATCACAGCTTGCGATCCATCGATCGTCATCTCCATGGAAGAAGGCTAGGAAGAGGGAGGGGCGCGGGTCGTCACGGAATGGAGCGAAGCCTCGCGATGCTCGTACGAGGGAGGGCGCGGACCGCCGTCCCCCGCAGGGATGAGAAGAGGTCCCCGGCGCTAGTCGGTCCTGCGGTTGCCCGGGACGACAAGTCCCGTTTCGTACGCGGCGATCACGGCCTGGGTGCGGTCGCGCAGGCCGAGCTTGGTCAGGGTGCGGCTGACGTGCGACTTCACCGTCTCCTCCGTGACGACGAGGCGGGCGGCGATCTCCGCGTTGGACAGACCCTCCGCGACGAGCAGCAGCACCTCGGTCTCCCGCGCCGTCAGCGCGTCGAGGCCCGGCGACGGCTGGACCCGGGTCCTGGCAGGCAGCCGCGTGAACTCACCGATCAGCCGACGGGTGATGCCGGGGTCCAGCAGGGCGTCTCCGGCGGAGATGACGCGCACGGCGTCGAAGAGCCGCTCGGCGGTGGCGTCCTTGAGCAGGAAGCCGCTGGCTCCGGCGCGCAGCGCGTCGTAGACGTACTCGTCCAGATCGAACGTCGTCAGGATGAGGACGCGTGGTGCCTGCACACCGTCGGGCACATCGCCGACCAGCTGCCGCGTGGCCTCGATGCCGTCCATCTCGGGCATACGGATGTCCATGAGGACGACGTCCGGGGACACCTCACGGCAGACGCGGACCGCGTCGACGCCGGTGGTGGCTGTCCGGACGATGGTGAATTCCGGCTGGGAATCGAGCAGCGCGGCGAATCCGGTGCGGACGACCAGGTGGTCGTCCGCGATGACGACGCGGATCGGTCGTTGCGGGGAGCTCATACGGCCCGTTCTGTCGTGGCGGGGAAGCTGGCTTCGACGACGAATCCCCCGAAGTCCGCGGGACCTGTCCGCAGGAGTCCACCGACGGCTGCGACCCGTTCCCGCATGCCGAGCAGGCCGTGTCCTCCGTCCGGCGCCGCGGCCGGCGGTCCGGGGCCGCTGTCGCGGACGCTGAGGTGCAGGGCGTCGTGGGCGTAGTGAAGTTCCACGTCGACCGGGGCCCCCCTGGCGTGCTTGCGGGCGTTGGTGAGGGACTCCTGGACGATGCGGTAGGCGGCGAGCTCGACTCCCGGACCCATGGGGCGCGGGGCACCGCTGAGGATGAGTCGGATGGTGGCTGCTGAGGCCACCCGCGCCTCGTCGAGCAGGTCGTCGAGCTGCGTCAGGTCGGGCTGCGGCCTCCGCTCGCCGCTCGTGGCGGACCCGGTGTCGTCCCGCAGTACGCCGAGCAGGCTGCGCATCTCCGTGAGGGCGGCACGGGCGGTGTCGCCGATGCCGAGCAGCCGCTCGCGGCCCTGGGCGGGCATGCCGGTGGTGGCCACGCGCGCGGTCTCGGCCTGGACAGCGATCATGGAGATGTGGTGACCCACGACGTCGTGCAACTCGCGCACGATACGGGCGCGTTCCGCCTTGGCGGCGTTCTCCCACTGGGTGCCGACCATGACCTCGCGTACGGCGTCGTGTTCCCGCTCCCTTCTGCCCGAGCGCCGGGCGAGTCCGGCGAAGGCGGCCACGGGGGCCAATGAGGCGAGGAGCACCACACGCACCCGGTAGCCGGTGTCGGCCGGTCCGGCGAGGGCCAGTGCGAGGAACGGTGCCGTGAAGAGCATCGCGGCCAGGGCGTGTCCACGGCGGCCGAGCCGGTACTGGGCGACCAGCTGAGCGGCGAAGCCTGCCAGCGTCAGCGTATGGAAGATCGTGAGCGAACCGAAGCTCGCAGCGGTCACCGTGAGTCCGGCGAGTACGGGCCGCAGGAGGACCAGCGGTGGCGCCGTGCACAGGCACAACAGTCCGACGACCATGGCGAGTTGGACCCCGGCGGCGCCGCCGCTCTGGGCCGTGTCCGAGAACATGCGGGGGATCGACCCGCGGTGCGCGACGAACTCGGCGAGCGACTCGGCGACGGCGAGAACGCACAGTGACGAGACGAAGACGGCGTGGCGCGGGAGTTCCGCGGCGCGCCGCGCAATCCCGGTCCAACTGTCCCGCCAGGCAGTCGCACGGTTCACGCAGGTCATTATGGCAGCGGGCCCCTGCACGGCCGTCCCCCGCGACGGTGATCACCTACTCCCTCGTGCGAGGGACGGACGCGTCGCTCGCACGAGGGAGCAATCGGGGGACCGGGCTGCCCGGGGCCCGCTTGCCGGTCCCGGGGTTGCCGGTAATGTCGATATGTAGGCCGTATGGCCGTATGCGCGTCCTCGTTGCCGCGTTGTCCCGGTGAAGGGGAGGCGTCGCACGAAAGGAGCCTCCCATGACCCGTACATTGCGGGGCGCGATAGCCCTGGCCGGAGCGGCGGCCCTGTCCCTGGGCGCGGTAGCGACCACCGGGGCGGCCGCACCGGGCGGGAACGCCGCGGCACAGGACGAGGTGAAGATCGGGCTGTTGCTGCCGGAGAGCAAGACCACGCGGTACGAGAAGTTCGACCGGCCGTACATCGAGCAGAAGATCAAGGAACTGGCGCCGGACGCCCAGATCGACTACTACAACGCGGCGGAGAGCGCCACCACCCAGCAGCAGCAGGTCAACACCGCCCTGGCCAAGGGTGACCAGGTGCTCATCCTGGATGCCGTGGACGCCAAGTCGATCCAGTCCTCCGTGCAGAAGGCGCGTGACGCCGGTGTGAAGGTCGTGGCGTACGACCGCCTCGCGCAGGGACCCGTCGACGCCTACGTCTCGTACGACAACAAGAAGGTCGGCGAGCTGCAGGGCAAGGCCCTGCTGGACGCACTGGGTGACAAGGCCGCGGACGGCGAGATCGTGATGCACAACGGTTCGCCGACCGACCCGAACGCCGCCGAGTTCAAGGCGGGCGCGCACTCCGTCCTCGACGGCAAGGTGAAGATCGGCAAGGAGTACGACACCCCGAACTGGGACCCGAACAACGCCAACCAGCAGATGTCCGGTGCCATCAGCGCACTCGGCAAGGACAAGATCGTCGGCGTCTACTCCGCCAACGACGGACTGGCCGCGGGCATCGCGACCGCTCTCAAGGCCGCCGGCATCAATGTGCCGCTGACCGGCCAGGACGCCCAGCTCGACGCGATCCAGCGGATTCTTCTCGGCACGCAGACGATCACGGTCGAGAAGCCGTACAAGCCGGAGGCCGACATCGCGGCCACGATGGCCGTCAATCTCGCCGAGGGCAAGGAGATCCCCGACTCCCTGACACCCACCACCGTCACAAGCGGCAGCGGGGACAAGGTCCCGGCCAACCTGCTGACACCGGTCGTGGTCGACAAGGACAACATCAAGGAGACGGTCGTGAAGGACGGCCTGTACACGGTCAAGGAGATCTGCACCCCCACCTACGCCGAAGCCTGCAAGAAGGCCGGCCTCGAGTAGCAGTGAACGTCGCATGCAGGCGGGGGCGAGGCAGCCCGCGCGAGCGGGCGCGCGGAGGAGGCGGTTCCGTTGCCGGAAGCACCTGTGCTCACACTGCGGGGTATCTCCAAACGGTTCGGTGCGGTCCAGGCGCTCTCGGGATTCGACCTGGACGTCCACCCCGGCGAGGTCGTCGCGCTCGTCGGGGACAACGGCGCCGGAAAGTCCACCGCGGTCAAGGCCATCGCCGGGGTGAACCCGCCGGACGAGGGCGTCATCGAATGGGAGGGCCGCCGGGTCACCGTCAACCGTCCCCACGACGCCCAGAACCTCGGCATCGCCACCGTCTACCAGGACCTGTCGCTGTGCGACAACCTCGACGTGGTCGCCAACCTGTTCCTCGGCCGCGAGATCACCCGGTTCGGTGTGCTCGACGAAGTGCGCATGGACAAGCGTGCGCGCGAACTGCTCGACACGCTCTCCATCCGCATCCCCAGCGTCCGCATCCCCGTCGCCTCCCTCTCCGGCGGCCAGCGCCAGACGGTGGCGATCGCCCGCTCGCTGATCGGCGAACCGAAGGTCGTCATCCTGGACGAACCCACGGCCGCCCTGGGGGTGGAGCAGACCGCCGAAGTCCTCGACCTGGTCGAGCGGCTCCGCGAACGCGGCCTCGGGACGATCCTGATCAGCCACAACATGGTGGACGTGATGGCGGTTGCCGACCGGATCGCCGTCATGCGCCTCGGCCGTAACAACGGGTTCTTCGACCGGCGCAGCACCACCACCGAGGAGATCATCTCCGCCATCACCGGTGCCACCGACAGCGCCGTCACCCGCCGCCAGGCCCGCAAGCGGGAGGAGGAGCGATGAGGCGCGAAAGAGGCCCCGACGATTCCGCCGCGCAGGAACCCGCACGCGATGCCATGCCTGCCGTCGACACCCGGCTGCTCGTCCGCGAGGAGGGCATCAAGGGATACCTCGGGGAGTTCCGGCGCAAGCTGCGCAGCGGTGAGCTGGGCTCGATCCCCGTCGTCCTCGCGGTGATCATCATCTGGACGGTGTTCGGCAGCCTGAACAGCACGTTCCTCTCCGCGCAGAACCTCTCCGACCTGAGCCAGCAGATCGTCGGCACCGGCATGATCGCCGTCGGAATCGTCTTCGTCCTGCTGCTCGGCGAGATCGACCTCTCCGTCGGCTCCGTCAGCGGCCTCTGCGCCGCCCTCTTCGCGGTGCTCAACGTCCTGAACGGCATGAACGAGTGGCTGGCGCTGCTTCTCGCCATCGGGGGCGGAGCGGCCGTCGGACTCATCCACGGCTTCTTCTTCGCCCGGGTCGGTGTGCCTGCCTTCGTGGTCACCCTGGCGGGCAACCTCGCCTGGAACGGGCTGATGCTGCAGGTCCTGGGCGCCAGCGGCACGGTCAACATCCCCAGCGAGAGCATCGTCGCCAAGGTCTACTCGACCATCTTCGGCAGCCCGGCGGCCAGTTACGTGACCGCGGCTGCCGGAGTCGGGCTGTTCCTGGCGTCGTCCCTGCTGGACGCCGGCCGCCGCCGGGCCGCCGGGGTGCCGTTCCGCCCGGTCGCCGAGATCGTGCTGCGTACGGTGGTCCTCGCGGCCATCGCCTTCGCCACCGCGTACCTCCTCAACCAGTACCAGGGCCTTCCGCTCGCACTGCTGATCTTCCTGATCCTGCTCGTGGTCCTCGACTTCGTACTGCGCCGCACCACCTACGGCCGGCAGATCTTCGCCGTCGGCGGCAACATCGAGGGTGCGCGCCGCGCCGGTATCAGCGTGCCGATGATCCGGATGACCGTCTTCTCGATCGCCGGCACCATGGCCGGGATCGGCGGCATCTTCCTGGCCGGACAGATCCAGTCCGCGAGCCAGACCTCGGGCGGCGGCAACCTGCTGATGAACGTCATCGCGGCGGCCGTCATCGGCGGCACGAGCCTGTTCGGCGGTCGCGGCTCGGTCTGGTCCGCGCTGCTCGGTGCCCTCGTGATCGGGTCCATCCAGTCCGGCATGAACATCATGGGCGTCAGCAACGCCATCCAGTTCATGATCACGGGAGCGGTCCTGCTGGCCGCCGTGGTCGTCGACTCGCTGTCCCGCAGGAGCCAGAAGGCCGCGGGCCGGGCCTGATGACGCCCTGTGACGCGAAAGATCGGCAAGTCCAACTACCGCCGCTTCGCCGTCCACGAGCATCTGGTGATCGTGGCGGACGGGCAGCGGCTGAGGGCGTTCGACCCGGCGTCGGGCAAGGAACGCTGGTCTCTCGCGACGGAGGAGTTCAGCCTGTTCAAGGACCCGCAGGTGCTGGACGGGGTGCTGTACGCGTCCGACAGCGTGCGCGGCCTGTGGGCGGTGAACCCCGCCACGGGGAAGCAGATCTGGCACAACGAGGACCTGCTGGATTCGGCGACGCAGGCATGGCAGTTCGCCGAGGTGGGCGGCACCCTGTACGGCGCGACGGAGTTCGACGAGGAGGGCGGCGTACACGCCTTCGACGCGGCGACCGGGAAGCTGCGCTGGACGTACAACGACAAGACCGGCGACATCCAGCAGTGGTACGTCGTGGTGGCGGGCAAGCGGCTCGCCGTGATGCACGGGAAGCGGCTGTACGCACTGCCCGCGGTGTGACGGACAGGCCCGTCGGGCCCGCGGGCAGGGCGGGGGAGGTGCGGAAGCCCGGCAGCCCCGGGCTCAGCTCTGGACCGGGGTCAGCACCACGAAGTCCGCGTTCGACGGGTCGAGGCAGACCGCCAGCCGGCCGACGCCCTCGGCGTCCTCGGGCCCCATCTGCACGCTGCCACCGTTCTCGGTGACCTTGGCGACCGCGGCGTCGCAGTCGGCGACGGCGAAGACCGGGTGCCAGTACGGCCGGCCGTTCGCCAGGGCGAGGTCCTTGGCGGACATCTCCATCAGACCGCCGTGCATGCGCTCCTCGGGAAGTCCGGCGGGGGTGATGAGGGAGTACGTGCCCCCGCCGCCCGGCAGCTCCATCTCGCTGAACGTCCAGCCGAGGACACCGCCGTAGAAGCTCTTGGCGGCGGCAGCATCGCTCGTGTACAGCTCCGCCCAGGACAGCGAGCCGGGTTCGTCCACCAGCTCGACACCCTTGTTCGTTCCCGGCTGCCACACGGCGAACTGACCCCCCAGCGGGTCGCTGTACTGCGCCATCCGGCCCCACTCGTCGAGGTCCATCGGTGCCACGCGCACGGTGCCGCCCGCGCGCTCGACGGCCTGGGTCGTGGCGTCCGCGTCGGCGACGTTGTAGTAGATCATCCAGGCCGAACGGGCGTTCTCCTCGGTCAGCTTGCCGAGCCCGGCGACGATCTTTCCGTCCTTCCGGAACATCCCCCCGTCCATGTCCTCCCCCTCGCCCATGGACTCGTAGTCCCACCCGAGCACGGCGCCGTAGAAGGCTGCGGCGGCACGGACGTCGGGAGCGCCGAGGTCGACCCAGCAGGGGGAGCCGGAGACGAAGTCAGTGGTGATCATGTTCGTTCCTTTCGTGTGTCCTGGTTCGGCCTCAGAGTGACACCGGACACCGACCCTCGCCCCTCGGCCGGGCCAGCGGTACGGCATGGCTCGCCGCGCGAGTGCGCCGTCGAGTGCTTACTGTGGGTGGCGAGCTCGTCACGTTAGGCTGCGTTGCCTTCCTCTTCCTCGTGCGGGCCAGGAGGGACGCCATGCCTGAGCTGTTCATCGGTGGCCGATGGAGCGCCGCGATCGAGGGCGGAACACGTGAGATCCGGTGCCCTGCGGACGGTGCCCTGGTCGCCACCATCGACGAGGCGGGGCCGCAGGACGCAGCCGCGGCAGTGGCCGCGGCGCGCGAGGCCTTCGACCGGGGGCCGTGGCCGCGCACGTCGGCCGCCGAGCGCGGCCGGCTGCTGCTGCGTGTCGCCGGCCTAGTGGAACGGGACAAGGACGCGTTCGCCAGAGCCGAGACCCTGGACACAGGGAAGCGGCTCGTGGAGAGCGAGTACGACATGGACGACATCGCGAACTGTTTCCGCTACTTCGGGAACCTGGTCGCCTCCGGCGGCACCGACCGCATCGTCGACACGGGTGACCGCGGGATCGACAGCAGAGTGGTCCACGAACCGGTGGGCGTCTGCTCGCTGATCACGCCGTGGAACTACCCGCTGCTGCAGACCGCATGGAAGGTGGCCCCCGCGCTCGCCGCGGGCAACACCTTCGTACTCAAACCCAGTGAACTGACGCCGCACACCGCGATCCTCCTGATGAAGGCGCTCACCGAGGCCGGACTGCCGCCCGGTGTCGCGAATCTGGTGCTCGGGGCCGGGGCCACCGCGGGCGCGCCGCTGAGCTCGGACGCGCGCGTGGACATGGTCTCCTTCACCGGCGGACTGGTCACCGGACGGCTCATCATGGCGGCGGCCGCGCCCACCGTGAAGAAGATCGCGCTCGAACTGGGCGGCAAGAATCCCAATATCGTGTTCGCCGACGCCGAGTTCGACACCGCGGTCGACTACGCGCTGATGGCAGTGTTCCTGCATGCCGGGCAGGTCTGTTCGGCCGGTGCGCGGCTGCTCGTGCAGGACGAGCTGCACGACGCGTTCGTCGACGAGCTGGTACGGCGCGCCCGGGGCATCCGGCTCGGTGGACCCTTCGACGAGGACGCCCGCAGCGGGCCGCTGATCTCGGCCGCGCATCGTGCCAAGGTCGAGGCGTACGTGGCCGCGGGCCTGGCCGAGGGCGCCGTACTGCGCTGCGGCGGTGCCCGCCCTGACGACCCGGCGCTGCAGAGCGGCTTCTACTACCTGCCGACCGTGCTCGACGAGTGCACGCCGGACATGACGGTGGTGCGGGACGAATCGTTCGGCCCGGTCCTGACCGTCGAGCGGTTCCGGGACGAGGCCGAGGCCATCACCCTGGCCAACGACACCGTGTACGGCCTGGCCGGGGCCGTCTGGACGCAGGACGGCGAGCGCGCCCACCGGGTGGCCGACGGCCTTCGCGCCGGGACCGTATGGATCAACGACTTCCATCCGTATGTGCCGCAGGCCGAGTGGGGCGGAATGAAGCAGTCCGGTGTCGGCCGTGAGCTCGGCCCGGCCGGTCTCGCGGAGTACCAAGAGGCAAAGCACATCTGGCGCAATACCGCAGCCCGGCCGCAAAGGTGGTTCGAGTGAGCACTTCCGACCCGACAAGCCCCGACCCGACGAGCACCCCGCGCCCCGGCACCCGGGCCGACGGCACCCATGATGACGACTCACTCGCCGAGCTCGGCTACAAGCCCGAACTCAAGCGAACCCTGGGCAACTTCCACACCTTCGCCGCGGGCATCAGCTACATCTCGATCCTGACCGGCACCTTCCAGTTGTTCTACTTCGGCGTGAGCTTCGGCGGCCCGGCCTACTGGTGGTCCTGGCCCATGGTCTTCACCGGCCAGCTGATGGTCGCCCTGTGCTTCTGCGAGCTCGCCGCCCGCTACCCGGTGGCCGGCTCGATCTACAACTGGGCCAAGAGCATGGGCGGCCGGCACATCGGCTGGCTCGGCGGCTGGATGATGATGACCGCCACCATGGTCACGCTCTCGGCCGTGGCGCTCGCCTACCAGATCACGCTGCCGCAGATCGACAGCTGGTTCCAGTTCGTGGGCGACGGCACGGGCAAGAACGACGCGGCGGCCAACGCAGTTCTCCTCGGCACGGTACTGATCCTCTTCTCCACCCTGGTCAACGCCTTCGGTGTCCAGCTCATGGCCCGGATCAACTCCGCAGGTGTGTTCATCGAGCTGATCGCCGCGGTCGCCCTGATCATCTTTCTGGCGGCGCACATCACCCGCGGCCCCAGCACCGCCCTGACGGAGACGTACGGGCTCGGCGACGGCCGGACCCTCGGGTACTTCGGCGCGTTCCTCACTGCGTCGCTCGCGTCGGCGTACGTGATGTACGGCTTCGACACCGCGTCTTCGCTCGGCGAGGAGTCGCACAATCCGGGCCGCAACGCGCCCCGCGCGATCCTGCGGGCGCTCATCGCGTCGTTCCTCATCGGCGGACTGATCCTGCTCTTCGCGCTGCTGTCGGTGCCGGATCTGGCCGCGGAGGAGTTGTCGACCGGTGGTTTGCAGTACGTGGTGCTGGAGACGCTCGGCTCGACCGTCGGTGAGATCTTCCTGTGGTGCGTGGTCGTCGCGATCACGGTCTGCGTGCTGGCTGTGCAGGCGGCCGGCATCCGGCTGATGTTCGCGATGGCACGCGACAACAACCTTCCTGCGGGCTCGATTCTGGCCCGGGTCAGCCCCCGCTTCCAGACCCCTGTGGTGCCTGCCGTCGTGATCGGTGTGGTGGGCGTCGTCATCCTGGTGATCAACATCAACCAGCCGCAGATCTTCTCGGTGATCACGAGCATCGCGGTCATCATGATCTATCTGGCCTATCTGATGGTCACGGCCCCCATGCTGATCCGCCGGCTGCGAGGCACCTGGCAGCCCGTGGAAGGCAACTTCTCGCTCGGCCGGTTCGGGTTGCCGGTCAACATCGTCGCCGTGCTGTGGGGAGCGGCCATGTCGCTCAACCTCGCCTGGCCGCGCGCCGAGGTCTACAACGCGACGGGAGCGCAGCACTGGTATCTGCGTTGGGGCGCGTTCATCTTCATCGGCATCGTCGGGCTCGGCGGTTTCGCCTACTACTGGTTCGTGCAGCGGCACAAGACCGGCGTTCTCGAGAGCCACCGCGCCGAGGTGCACGAAGCGCCGCGCGGCTAGCCGCAGTCCCACACCCCATGATTCCTGGAGTCACAGATGCCGGCTGAGAGCCAATCGCAGGACGTCTTCGACTATGTGGTGGTCGGCGGCGGTACGGCCGGGGCGGTCGTCGCCGCCCGGCTGTCCGAGGACCCGTCCGTCACCGTCTGCGTACTGGAGGCGGGTCCCTCGGACGTCGGTGACGACAACATCCTGCGGCTCGACCGGTGGATGGGGCTGCTGGAATCCGGCTACGACTGGGACTACCCGGTGGAGCCGCAGGACAACGGCAACAGCTTCATGAGGCATGCCCGCGCCAAAGTCCTCGGCGGCTGTTCGTCCCACAACTCCTGCATCGCCTTCTGGGCGCCGGCCGAGGACCTCGACGAATGGGGTGCTCTGGGGTGCGAGGGCTGGAGCGCCGCGGACTGCTTCCCGCTCTATCAACGGCTGGAGACCAACGACGCGCCCGGCGACCACCACGGACGCAACGGCCCGGTGACCATCCGCACGATCCCGCCGAACGACCCGTGCGGAGCTGCCCTGCTGGAGGCCTGCACCGCTGCCGGAATTCCCACCACGCCGTTCAACACCGGTACGACCGTCACTCGTGGGGCGCACTGGTTCCAGATCAACGCCCGCCCCGACGGGACGCGTTCGTCCGCATCCGTCTCCTACCTGCACCCGATTCTCGGACAGCGTCCCAACCTCGACGTACGCACAGGGCTGCAGGCCAAGCGTCTGGTTCTCGACGCCGAACAGCGGTGCACAGGCGTCGAATACCTGACGCCCGACCTCATCCACACACGTACCGTCGGCGCGCGACGCGAAGTCGTCGTGTCCTGCGGCTCCATCGACGCGCCGAAGCTGCTGATGCTGTCCGGGATCGGCCCGGCGGACCATCTGCGCGAGACCGGTGTCGACGTCCGCGTCGACTCACCGGCGGTCGGTGCCCACCTTCAGGACCACCCCGAGGGCGTGATCATGTGGGAGGCGCGGCAGCCCATGGTCACCACGTCCACGCAGTGGTGGGAGATCGGCATCTTCGCCGACACCGAATCCGGCCTCGACCGCCCGGACCTGATGTTCCACTACGGGTCCGTGCCCTTCGACATGAACACCTATCGGCGCGGGTACCCGACCTCCGAGAACGCCTTCTGCCTCACTCCCAATGTCACCCGCGCCCGTTCCATGGGCACGGTCCGGCTGCGCACCCGTGACTTCCGTGACAAGCCGCGGGTCGACCCGCGCTACTTCACCGACGAGCACGACGTACGGGTGATGACCTACGGACTGCGGCTCGCCAGGGACATCGTCTCCCGGGCGCCGATGGCTTCCTGGGCCGGCCGGGAACTGGCGCCGGGACCCGACGCCGTGACCGACGCGGAGCTGCTCGACTACATCCGCAGGACCCACAACACGGTCTACCATCCGGCGGGCACGGTACGGATGGGTGCCACCGACGACGCGGAGGCCGTCCTCGATCCGCGACTGCGCGTGAAGGGGGTGCGGGGACTGCGGGTGGCCGATGCGTCCGTGATGCCGTTCCTGCCTGCAGTCAACCCCTGCATCACCACGATGATGATCGGGGAGAAGTGCGCAGACATGATCCGTGCGGACCGGGACTGACCGGTCGTCGACATTGCAACGACGAGTCGATGCAATGTCCTCGGAGTCTTCGAGTCCGATGCGTGCCCGTGTAGAGTGAAAACTGCCCTTGACCTGCAGAAAGCAGGCAGGGAGCAGACATTCCGGGAGTTTTCCGATGCTTCGTACCATGTTCAAGTCGAAGATCCACCGTGCCACCGTCACCCAGGCAGACCTGCATTATGTCGGGTCCGTGACGGTCGACGCCGCGTTGATGGAAGCCGCCGACCTGCTGCCCGGTGAGCTCGTGCATATCGTGGACATCGACAACGGCGCCCGCCTGGAGACGTACGTCATCGAGGGTGAGCGCGGCTCCGGTGTCATCGGTATCAACGGTGCCGCCGCCCACCTCGTCCACCCCGGCGACCTGGTCATCCTGATCAGCTACGCCCAGGTCGACGACGCCGAGGCCCGCTCGCTGGTCCCGCGCATCGTGCATGTCGACGCGGACAACGGCATCGTCGCGCTCGGCGCGGATGCCTCGGCGCCGGTTCCGGGCAGCCGTACGGAGCGCAGCCCGCACGCCGTACCCGCACAGCCCTGACCCGTACGGGTCGGACCCGAACGCATGAGGGAGCAGCCGCCATGGCAGGGAACGCCGCACTCGACATCCGTGACGACCGGGACCACGGCAATCTCGTGGCGTACGAGGGCGGCAAGGCCGCCGGGGCCATCGCGTACTTCGTGATGGACCCGGCTCCCGGCGCCCTCGTCGCGGTGCACACGGTGGTCGAGGCGGAGCACGAGGGCAAGGGCATCGCGGGAGCGCTCGTGCGGGAGTTCTACACCATGGCGGCTCGTGAGGGCGTGCCGGTCGTGCCGCTCTGCCCGTACGCGGCGAAGTGGGCGCTGCGTCACCCCGACGAGGCCCCCGAGGCGCCGGCCGAGCTGGTGCGGGAGGCGGAGCGGCAGCTCAGGTCGCACCCCGAGATGTTCTGACGAACGCCGGTTCGGGCGTGTGCGCTCGGCAGGCGCGGGCAGCCGCTCCGGGAGACGGTGGAGCTGAGTTCCACCCGACGACTTCGGAGGCTGGAGGACCGAGATGACCCATCCCTACCCCGACCCGCTGCCGCCCCCGCCGACACCCAACCCCGTGCCGGGCCCGCCGGGGCCGCTGCCGGGGCCGCCGCCCGCACCGCCGGGCCCGAGTCCCGTGCCGCCCGGTCCCGTGCCGCCTGGTCCGGCTCCGGACCCGATCCCGCAGCCGCCCTCGCCCAGTCCGGACCCGGTGCCCGAACCCGAGCCTTCGCCGCAGCCGGCCGGCTGAGCCACGGACTCGGTCGGTCAGAGGGCGTCAGGGGCGGCGAGCACGGCATTCGCCCGGGCCGTCACCGCGGTGAGCACACGGCCCGCTGTCGCCAGCTCCTCCGCGGGCAGACCGGCGTACAGACGTGCGGTGATGGCGTCGGTCCCGGTCCGGATGCCCGCCTGGCGTTCGCGGCCCGGCTCGGTGAGTGCGAGGCGGGTCCTCTCGCCGGGCACTTCCGCGAGCAGTCCGGCGGTGGTCAGTTCCGTGAGGGTGGCGTCAGCCTCTGCCGGGTCGATCTTGAGCGTGCTCGTCATCCGCTCGATCAGCCCGGCGCGCTCGGCCGTGCCGTCCCTGTCCGCGGTCGCGTTGAGCGCCACGCACTGGTGGAAGGTGGTCCCCGATGCGGCCAGCAGCTGTTCGAGTACGGCCCGGGTGGCGTAGTGCGCCTGGCCGATGATCTGGCCGTTGACAGTCGATGTGGCGGGCATGGCTACTCCTGGTTCGTCGTGTCCGTCGATGGAGTGTGCAGGGGTACGTCGAGCAGCGAAGTCAGATTGCGGGCGAAGGCCGCGGTGTCCGTCCCGTCCAGTCCGCCCAGCGGCTCCAGGAGCCGGTCCATGAGCTGCTGCACGAGCACGACCGCGCGTGAGGCGAGTGCGCGCCCTTGCTCGGTGAGGGCCAGCTGGACCGCACGGGTGTCGGCCGGGTCCGGAGTGCGCTCCAGGAGACCGGCGGCCTCCAGCGTCCGGGCCAGCTTCGAGACGTAGAGCGCTTCGAGACCCGTGTGGTCCGCGAGTCGGCGCTGACTGGGCCGTGTGCCGTCCCGTTGAAGGTCGAGCAGGGATCCCAGCAGCGAGTACTGCGCATGGGTCAGCCCCAGCGGTGCCAGGGTGCGGTCCACACCGACGCGCCACTTCATCGAAAGCCGCCAGACGAGGAATCCCGGCGTGGGGCCCGCGGGTGGCCGGCTCGTGCCGTCGGTGCTGCTCATGAAAATAGAGTACATGGCTACTATGTACATGGCTACTAAATATGCGGCGCTCCTGGAGCGAGCCGGATCAGCGCATCGGCATGCACCAGACCGCTCTCCGCCGCGATCGAGTCCAGCGACTGCGCGTCGCGCACCGGAGCGAAGCGCACCCCTTCGCCGTCCGGCCCCCGGCTGAAGCCGTACACGGCGGGCCTGGGCAGGCTGTTGTACGCCCACGGGGTGGAGAAGTAGTACGCCCCTGTGTCGTAGAGGACGACGAAGTCGCCCTCCCTCAGCTCGGGCAGTTCCCGTCCGTGCGCCACGACGTCGCCGGCGAAGCAGCACGGTCCCGCGATGTCCTGGACGAGGAGCGGTCCGGTGCGGGGGAGTCCCTGGGAGTCGAACGCGCCGATGCGCAGGGGCCAGGCGTCGGGCATGAGGACCGTACGCGTGGCGGTCTGTGCCCCCGCGTGGGTGAGGGCGATCCTGCGTCCGCCCGCGTCCTTCGTGTACTCCACGAGGGCCCCGATGAAGCCGTTCTTGGCGAGCAGGGACCGGCCGAACTCGGTGACCAGCGCATACCGGCCGTCGAAGAGGCCGGGCGCCGCTTCCCGCAGAGCGGCCACGTAATCGGCGTACGAGGGACGGACCGTGTCGTCGGTGAAATTGACCGGCAGTCCGCCGCCGATGTCGATGCTGGTGATCTGCTGGGTGCGCAGCGAAGCGTTGATCTCCTCGGCGAGCTCGTACGTCTTTGCGATGCCCCGTGCGATGAGCTCCAACGGGCAGCCCTGGGAGCCGACATGGGCGTGCAGACGGGTCAGCCACGGCCGGCCTGTGAAGGCTCGTACGACCGCTTCGCGATTACCCTCGTCGCGCAGGGCGACACCGAACTTCGACATCGCCGTCGCGGTGCTCATCGCTCCGATGGAGCCGCCTCCCACCTGCGGATTGACCCGCAGTCCGAGGACGGAGACCGAGTCCGGGGTGCGCAGTTCGTCGATCCGGCGCAGTTCGTCGAAGCTGTCGGCGTTCACGGCCACCCCGAGGGCGAGCGCCAGCCCGATCTCTTCGCGCGTCTTGGCGGGGGAGTCGAGGACGATGTCCGCCGGGGCGAATCCCGCGTCGAGCGCGATCCGCAGTTCGCCCGGGCTCGCCACCTCGCACCCCATGCCGCAGTCGGCGAGCAGCCGCAGAACGGGCACGAGGGATGCGGCCTTCGCGGCGAAGGTGTGGAGTGTGCCGGGCGTGGCGGGGAACGCGTTCCGCAGCGCGGCCACGGATTTGCGTACCCCCTCGGTGTCGATGAAACCGGCGACGGGTTGCTGTTCCCCCAGCAGGCCGTCCGTCACGGCCTGGCGGACGGCACCGGCGAACCGGTCGGAACCGGCCGAGGTCACAGGGGTCGTGGGAGTCGTCTGCGTCATACCGCGAGAGTCGTTGATGGCGGCCCCACAGGTCTTTGTCGAGCAGGCCAAGACTCCTGCCGAACCTTGGCCGTACGGGCAACTGCCGTACTAAATCGTATCGAACCGCTCAAAACTGCGCCGTGAGGCGGACGGCCAGCGTGAGGAGCAGCCGGGTGTCGGGGTCGTCGATGTCCACACCGAAACGCTCCCTCGCGCGCCTCAGCCGGTAACGCAGTGTGTTCGGGTGCAGGGCGAGCCGCTGGGCCGCCCGGGTGACATCGCCGGACAGGTCGAGGTAGGCGGCCAGCGAGCGCACGAGCTCGCCGCCGGCTGCCAGATCGGCCCGTACGAGATCGTGCACCGGCCCGCCGCCCGCCTCCCACAAGGGGCGTACGGCGTCCAGGACCCGCAGGACATCGAGCGAGGGGCCGACATCGGCGGCCGTCGCGCAGCGCGGCTCGCCCTCCGCCCGGCCGCGGCTCTCCCGCGCGCGCAGCACGCGTACGACGAGGGCCGCCTCCTCGTACGACGCGGCGGCGGTGAGGGCGGAGGCGGCGACGGAGCCCGCCCCGACCCGGACGGGGACACCTCCGGGCAGCGAAGCCGCGAGGGCGTCGAGTTCCCTGGTCATGCGGGCGACGTCCCGGTCCCGGGCGCTGCCGACCGGCAGCAGGATCAGCAGGCGTTCCCGCTCGCGGAGCACCAGCACAGTGGAGCGGTACGAGGCGGCCTGGAGCGCCAGCACGTCCAGCGTGCGATCGGCGGACGGCCGGGCGCCACCGGCCCGCTCGACGACCAGCACCGCGCACGGGGCGTCGGCGGAGAGACCCAACGACCAGGCGTGCGTCCGCTGATCCCCCCGGCCGTACAGCAGCCCGCGCAGGGCGTGGTCGCGACGGCGCACGGCCGCGCTCTCGTGCAGCCGGTGCCTGACAAGGTGCGGAGCCGCGACCTCGGCCGCCCGGCGCAGGGCGTCCGGCGCCTGCGGGGAGAGGCTGCGGCCGTCGGCGGCCACCCAGATCGAGCCGAGCACCTCCGGCCCGCTGCGGACGGCGATGATCAGGCGTTCGGGGCTGTCGCCCTGAGCGGGGCGGTGGATGACGTCCCGTGACGTCCATAGCACGTGCAGGATCCCGCTGCGGCGCAGCTCGGCCACCCGCCACTCGGGGACCCGGCCGCCCAGAATCGTGGAGCGGCGTACCCCGTCGGCCTCGGGCCGGGTGGCGGAATGGGCCAGCACCCGGAACCGGGTGTCCTCGATGGTGATCGCGCCGCCCGTGTACTCGGCGATGGCCGAGGCGAGCGCGCTCAGACCGCCCGCGGAGGCATCGGGCTCCCCGGGCGACTCCTCGGCACGCCCCGTGCCCGTCCCCGCGTACGCGAGCGCGGAGCGCAGCAGCGCCGCCGTGCCGGTCCAGTCCGCCCACGCCGCCCGGACCAGCAGGGCGAGCCCCGACTCCTCGGCAGCCGCCAGGACTTCGGGCGAAGGCGAAGCGCCCTCCGTCTCGCGCAGCACCACGGCGCAGGCCCCGCGCCGCGCCGCCTCGCGCACCGGCGCCACGGCCCCGGCCGAGGAAACCGGCGGCCCGACCGCGAGCACGGCACACGCCTCGGCCGCCTGCGCGTCCTCCTCGTCGCCGAACACCACGCCCCGGACGGTGACGTCCTGACCGGCGGGGGCGAGCAGGAGCCGCAGCGTCCCGCTGTCGTCGAACGCGAGAATCTCGCGCAGTGTGCTCCCCTGCACCGGCACGTCAGGGCGTGCCGTGGGGCGCCGGGGTGTGCGGCTGCTGCGGGCGTACGGGCGCGGGGCCCAGCGTGGTGCTTCCCGGTGAAGCACGGTGGCCGAGTCCCGTGCGATAGGCGTCAAGTGCCGCTTCCGTACGCCCCGTTCTGCGCAGGAGGTCGCCCAGGAGGCGGCAGATGTCCGCGAGATCGCCTGCCGCGCCCGCCCGCTCCAGCAGTGCGAGCGCGTTGACGTAGTGCTCCTCGGCGGTTTCGAGTGCGCCGTTCTCCTCGCAGATCAGACCGAGGAGCCGGTGCGCCCCTGCCGCGTGGACCGACCCCCGGTCCGGGTGGAGTTCGCCGATCAGGCGTTGCAGCAGCTCCTCGGCGTCCCGTGCTCTGCCCTGCCTGCGCAGCACATCGGCCAGTTCCACCTCGACCTGTGCGGTGTAGAGCGCGGCGCGCTTGGAGGCCAGCATGTCGCGGGCGGCGCGCAGTTCGCTCTCGGCGCCGTTCAGGTCGCCGTCCTGTGCGCGTACGTAACCGCGCATCCAGTGGCAGTGCGCCATCTCGGTGCGGATCTGGAGCTGTTGGTAGATCTCGGCGGCCTTGGCCAGCGAGGCGTCGGCCTCCGCGATACGGCCCGCCGCGATGAGCGTCCTGGCGACCCCGCGGTGGAGCCCCGCGACCAGTTCCGGATCGGAGACCCGGGGGGCCAGGGCCAGCGCCAGTTCGCCCGCCTGCGCGGCGCGGGCGTGGGCGCCCATGTCCATGTACGGCGCGATGGCCGCCGTGTAGAGCAGCAGGAGCGCGCCGGGGTCCTGGAGGCCGGAGTGGTTGAGCTCGTCGATGGCGCTCTCCAGCAGATAGCAGGCGTAGCGGAGTTCACCCGCCAGCAGATGGGCAACCGCCCGGCCCCTGACGGCCGGGGCGCGCTGCGGGAGCGGGGCGTCGGCGAGCGACTTCTCGGCAGCCTCGAAGTGCCGGCGGGCAGCGGGCAGATCCCCGGTCTCCAGAGCGCACTGACCGAGCCCCAGCAGCGCTGTGGCGCGCGCCGAGCCGATCCCCAGCCGCCCTGCCTCGCCCAGCAGTTCCGTGAACTCCTCGGCCGCGTCCTCGGCGGCTCCGGTGGCCAGGGTGCGCTGGGCCTCGACGAGCCTCATCCGAAGTCCGGTGGCGAGGTGTGCGGGGCGCCCGGTGGCGAGCTCCTCGTACGAGACGCCGAGACGCTCGGCGAGATGACGGACGGCGGCCTCCGAAGGCCGGACCCGGCCGGCCTCCAGGGTGGAGATGTAAGCGGGTGTGTACGAGGGCTCCGCCAACTGCCGCTGCGTCAAGCCCTGTTCGGCTCGCAGACGTTGGACCCGGCGGCCGATGGCGCCGGGATCGTCCGGCTGCTTGCGCACAGGTCCCTGCCCCGCCGCGTGCTTCTCGCCCACTGCGTCACCCTTTCCGCCCTGCTCTGCGTGCCGCCCGGAGTGAGGGCGCCCGTCCAGGGGGTCAACCCCCTTGCTCCCGGGTCTTGTTCCGTGTCGCCGCGACCCCTAGGTTAAGCGGCACATTAATTCAGTTTAACTCGCACGTTAAGTGCCGGGCGCCTTCTGTATCCCGTGCTCACTCGTTCGCGGAACACCGCAGGGACTTCAAGGAGTTGTACATGCGAATACGCCTCGGCACGCGCCGAACCACAGCATCCATGGCGGGAATCGCCCTGGCCGGACTGCTCGCCACGGCTGCCGTCACGGCCGCCCCCGCCATCGCGGACACCCCGGCCGACCGCGCGGCCCCGGCGGTCGGTGACGAACAGGACCGGCTCAGAGCCGAGTTCTTCCCCGAGCCCGGCGGCGAGGGCCACGCCGTACAGGTCCCCGCGAACGGCCGCGGACAGAGCGAGAAGAGCGGTCAGGGCAGGCGTACCACCGCACCCCTCTCCGCGGCCGAGGCCGCCGTCGACGGCACGGCGGGAGAGCTCGCGGTGACCGGGAGCACCGACGACCGCCTCGACATAGTGATCGTCGGAGACGGCTACACGGCAGGCCGGCAGGGCGACTTCCACGCGGACGCCGCCGCCAAGTGGGCCGACGTCACCGCCATCGAGCCGTACAAGAGCTACCAGGGGCTCTTCAACGTCTGGACCGTGGACGCCGTGTCCAACGAGTCCGGAATCAGCGGCGATCCGACCGCCGACAAGGTCAAGGACACCGCGCTCGGGAGCTACTTCTGGTGCGAGGGCATCGAACGGCTGATCTGCGCGGACATCGACAAGGTCGCCTCCTACGCCGCCAAGGCCCCGGCCGCCGACCTCGTGGTCGTCGTCTCCAACTCGACCAAGTACGGCGGTGCGGGCTACTCCGCTCTGACGGACGAGGGGTACCCCTTTAACGGCGTCTCCACCCTCTCCTCCGACCACGCCTCGTCCGGCATGATCGCCGTACACGAGATCGGCCACTCCGTCGGGCTGCTCGACGACGAGTACACCTACGACGCCTACGGCACCTGGACCGGCGGCGAACCGGCCGGGATCAACTCCACCACCTACACACCGGCGCAGCTCACCGCCAAGCAGGCGAAGTGGTACCGCTGGCTGGGCCGCCCCGATCCGACGGGTGGCACGGTCGGTACGTACGAGGGGAGTTCCTACTACCCGTACGGCATCTTCCGGCCGACCGCCACCTCGCTCATGCGCGAACTGAGCAGCACCGAGTTCAACCTGCCGGGGCGCGAGGCGATGATCGCGGGCTTCTACCGCGCGGGCAACGCCCTGAGCAGCACCGTCGGCACGGACCCCGCCGTCGGCACCACACAGCGGATCACCGTGGGTGTGGCCGAGCTCGGCACGATCGCCCGGCCCGAACTGCGCTGGTACGTCGACGGCGTGGAGAAGGCCGCGGCACGGGGCCGGACCACCGTCACCCCTGCCGCGCTCGGCGTAAAGAAGGACGGTCGCGGCCACCGTGTGACCGCGACCCTGGTCGACCGTACGGACGCGGTGCGCGACCCCGCGGTCCGGGACCTGGCCACGGACCGGCTCAGCTGGACCGTCGCACCGCGCGCCTAGAACTCCCGGCGGCCGTGGTCCTCACGCGATGAGGGAAACCACGGCCTCCGGCGTCAGCATCCTGAACGTGAACGCCTGGTGGAAGTAGAGGTGGATGCTGGTCGCGTCGTGGTGCTCGTAACCGATCGACAGGTCCTGGGCCAGGCACAGTTCGAAGTCGCCGCCACGGGTGGACAGCAGCACCCCGCCGGTCACGGCGGGCGCCCACAGGATCTGGTCGTCGAGCAGCCGGCCCAGATGCGTCGCGACCGGATACCCGTGGTCCGAGGTCTCCGTCGCCTCGGTGAAGGCGTCCGCTCCGAGCAGCAGCCGGTACGGCCCGTCGACACCCGCGAGCCGCAGCCGGGTCAGGGCCTGGCTCACCGCCGCCGGATAGTCCCGCGCATCGGCCGGCAGCGGCTGCGGGGCGTGCGAGGAACCGGTACGCAGACCAGTGATCCCGGCCGCCTGGTACCCGTCGATGACGGCCATGTCCTCGGCGAACGCGCAGGTGCGCGCGGCGTCCTTGACCGGCTGCCAGTCGCTGTCGTCGGAGCCGCGCTCGACGTCGTCGACCGCCGAGCGGGTCACGGTGAACGGCACCCGCCACTCCACGACCGGCATCGAGGTACGGGCCCTGGCCAGCACGTCGGGAGCGGGCGGGTCGATGTCGCGCAGATGACCGTCGCCGACGGCGGCCAGCGTCGGACCGTCGGGGCCGGTGACATCGACGACCCGGCGGCCGGCCACATGACGGCTGAAGGTGCGCCGGGCCTCCTCCTCGATCTGTTCCCAGGCGGCTTCCGTGACGGGGGCGAGTTCGCGGTGGAGGTTGTTCATCGCGGGGTGCTTTCTTGCAGGCTGCCGATTCGCAGCGAGCCCTCGTCCGGCACCACCGCCGGGTCCGTGGCCTGCGGGACCGGCGCGGACGCCGGTTCCGTGAGGGCCTCGGTCCCTGCGCGGGCGGGCGGGGGCGGCGGGGCGTCGAAGAAGTCGGCGCCTGGGGCGTAGAAGTTGGAGCCGGTGACCGCGGTCGAGAAGTCGAGGATGCGGTCGTGCGTGGCGGGCGGCTTGCCGAGGAACATATTGCGGAGCATCTGCTCGGTGATGCCGGGATCGGCCGCGTACGCAATGAAGTACGTCCCGAACTCGCCCTGTCCGAAGCTGCCGAACGGCATGTTGGCACGCAGGATGTCGTGTTCGGTCCCGTCCGGGTCCGTGATGGTGTTCAGGGCGACATGGGAGTCGGCGGGCTTGACGTCGTCGGACAGCTCGATGTCGGTGAACTTCGTCCGCCCGATGACCATTTCCTGCTGCTCCGTGGTCAGCGAGTTCCAGGAGTCCAGATCGTGCAGGTACTTCTGCACGACGATGTAGCTGCCTCCCGCGAACTCCGGATCGCTGTCGCCGACCATGGCCGCGGAGCGCGCGTCGTCACCGACCGGATTCTCGGTGCCGTCCACGAAGCCGAGCAGATCGCGATGGTCGAAGTAGCGGAATCCCTGCGTCTCGTCGACGATCCGCACCGCCCCGCCGAGCCGGTCGAGCAACTGCGCCGCCCACTCGTAGCAGACGTCCATCCGCTCGGCCCGGATATGGAAGATGACGTCACCCTCAGTGGCCGGCGCATGGTGCCGGGGCCCCCGCAGCTCGCGGAAGGGATGCAGTTGCGCGGGCCGCGGGCCCGCGAACAGCCGGTCCCACGCTTCGGAGCCGAATCCCATCACACAGGCCAGTTCGGCATCCGGGAAACGGAAGCCGAGCGACCGGGCCACCGGCGGGAGATCCGGCAGCATGTCGCGTACGGCACCCTCGCCGCCCGGTTCGATCGTGCCGACCAGAATCAGCGCGGCGCTGGTCAGCGGGGCTACGACGGGCTGGACCGCGACCGGGTCCGGGACGGCGTCGGGCATGCGCGCACTCCAGTGGGTGGTGGCGTCGGCGGTACGGGACGACAGCGGCACTCGTCTGCTACTAACCCACGCCGAAGCCCCGCCCGCACCCCGGGAGGGCCACCCGGGCGAAGAGCCCGGTCCGTTCGCCGGTAGGTGTGCGCGCCGAAGAAGTCCCGCCGGCCCTGGGTCAGCGCGGCGGGCGGCCGCCCGGCCCGCAGCCCGTCGTAGTACGAGAGCGCGGCGGCGAACCCCGGGGTCGGCACCCCCCTGGCGCACCGCCTCGGCGATCACCGTCCGTCAGTCGTCCTGGGCCGCGCCGATCTCCAGGGCGAACTGCCGGTCGGAGAGCAGGCTCAGCAACTCGGGACGCGCGTCGTACGCCGACCTGATCCGGTCCAGGAACGCGGCCCGGATGACCGGAAGGTGGGACGCCTTCGCGAACGGCTCCCGACGGACATCCTCGTGCAGTGGAATCGTCCTCTCGGCCTTCGTCACGGTCGCGTGCGCTCCTTCGTCGGAGCACAGGATCAGTCGAAGGCCGCCCTGACATCGGCCGAACTGGGAAAACGCTGATCACGTTCGAGCCGCGTTCGCCACAGACCTAGCTGGGGCTCTGCCCTACTGAACTTGATTGGGTGATGTCGGGTTCGATTGACGTGCCAACTCCCGCCCGTCCTGATCTTTCAGCAGCGGGTCGGTTGCACGCGCTCGATGCGGTCGAGGTCGCCGGTGAGCAGGTCGCGGTGACTGATAGTGAAGTCGCCGTTGGGCAGGGTCTGCCCGCGGCCGTAGTGCTGGCCGACGACGGCGGTGGGGAGAAACGCGCGCAGGCGGTGGCGCATGTCCCCGGGGTACACGACGGGTGCGCCCCAGTCGGAGGGGGCTTGATCGGTGGAGAACAGGACCCAGTGGTCCACGGGCACGGTGGCGTCGAGGTCCGGCGCCTTACCGGTGTGGCAGTCCAGGGCTGGCACGGTCAGCCGGTCGGCGTCGAGGGGTGTGTACCACAGCAGCAAGGGCTTGGCGCGTTGCGCGTCGGCGTTGTCGAAGCAGCACACGGCGATGGTGTGGTCGGGGAAGTGGTCGGCGTAGAAGTGCAGGAGGTCCGGGTCGAGATCGGGGCGCCGGTGCGGCGGCACCTGCCACAGCGCGGCGGGGACCGCGGTGGGGTCGTCTGCCAAGAGCACCGTGTAGACGTCGTGTTCGAAGACCTGGACGGGCTGCGGTTTCGCGCTCATCCACGCAATGCCGTCGGCTGCGGCGGCGACGCCTTCCACGGCGGCGACCATGCGGTGCAGGATGTCGCCGTCGCGCCCGGCGGAGAGGAAGTGCCGGGGTGTGAGCTGCCTGGTGGGTAGGTGCAGCAGCATGGCGTTCGGGCCGTCCGCCAGGTTGACGACTGTGTTTTGGTAGCCCAGCACGTGGACGAGGCCGTGCACGCGGTGGTGCTGGCGCCCGCAGTACAGGATCGTGCCGGAGAACGCGGCCTCACCTGTCGAGATACACATGGCGGAAAGGTACCGCCCCTCTCTGGCGGGCGCCGAGGGGGTCTGGCCTGCTGAGGACCGCTCGACAAGCGCGCCTCCATCTTCCAAGGCACCGTCACCCTTGCCTCGATCAGACTCTGGGGCCGCCCATGTTCCGCCGTTCGGACGGGTTCTAAAACGTCGCCAGCTTCCGCACCACAATGTCGGCTGCTCTTACATAGCGATCCGGCTCGCCCAACTGGGCCTGCCCCAGTGGTCCTGCGTTCTCGCTGTGCGCGACGAGTCTGAAGATCAGTGCACGGACCAGCATTTGCAGCCAGTCAGGGTGACCGCTGCCGGCCGTCAACAGGTCCGACGGGAGGTCGAACCACAGCAGGCCGTCTGCAACCACGATGGCCTCGGCGAATATCGGGGGCCGCCAGTAGGGGGAAAAGTCGATCACAGCCGGCGCTTGATGTGCAGCGAACAGCACATTGCCCGTGAGATCGCCGTGGATGAGTTGAGCTGCGTCCTGCTTCACCGGGCGCCTCAGCTCCAGCAGGGTCGAGAACGGTGTGGCGAGGTCGTCGATTACGTCGATGGCCTGCTCGCCCCACGCGACTCGGTCGGCCACTGCCCAGGGATGCACCTGCCGGTCAAGGAAGTCGGGCCGCGGCAACTCTCGCAGAGCGGCGTGGAAGGCGCGGCCGGCTGAGCACACCGGTCCAGTGCCCATGCGGACCAGGCTGACCGGTCAGGAACTCACTGGCAGTCCAGCCGTCCACGACGCTTCGCCCGTCGGCGGCCCGCAGCGGCAGCGGAACGCGAAAGCCTCTGCATGACGCCAGCTCCTCGAACACAGAAGCCGCCCACTCGACCTCGTTGTCAGGGCCCTCAGCAGGCTTGAATACAAACCCGCCGATGAGAACGCTTCGGCCCTGCCCACCGACCAGCGCGACAGCCGCCCCCTTCACACCGAAAGCATCAAGGACGGCAGGGGCTGGAACGGCATTGCTCGGCAGCTCAGTCACGCCGGGCATCCTGCCGACATCACCCTGCCCACCGCACCTTGATTTCGCCCAACTGCCCCACCCTGCACACAGGCGACCGACAAGATCCGTCGGCCAGGCCCTAAGCCGATGTTTCACGGCCCGGGTGATTCGGCCGAGGTCGGCGGCGGCGAGGTTGCCGAGGTCGCGCTTGACCAGCGACCAGATGCCTCCTGCGGGTTGCGGGGCCGGGGCGTAGGTCGGCAGCTGGAACACGGTGAGCCACTCGGCGCTCGCGGCGATGAACTCCCGCATTCCGGCGGTCAGGTGGAGGCGGACGTTGTCCCGAACCAGCGGAATCGGGCCGCCGACTCGCACTCGGACGACGAGGGTCTGGCCAATCCGGCACCAGGTCTGGCACGCGGCGGATTCATCGACTGCCCGGCTTCGTCCTCGAAGATCACCCAGGCGCCGCGTTCCGCCGCGATGCTCTTACCCGCGGCCAGATCTCCTTCCTCCATGCCTCGACCGCCTCGTCGTCGCGCTCCATCGCCCTTCGGGCGGGCTGCTGCCAGGACCAGGCGTGCCGCTTCAGTAACCGCCAGGTGCCCTCCACGGAGTACGAGACGTGAAGCAGCCGACCGATCAACGACTTGATCCGGGCGAGGGTCCACCGCTGATCGGCCCAGCCGTGTGCCAGCGAGCCGCGCGCCAACCCCCCTACCAGCCTGACGATCTGGGCTTCGCTGAGTTGCGGTCGACCTGGCGAACCCTTCGGCAGCACCCCGTCATCGCCCTGCTCGCGCCAGGCCATGCGCCACCGCTCCACCGGTCGCTCGCTCACCCGCAGCGCAGCAGCGATCTCCCCGTTCTTCTGCTCGCCCTCGAACGCTCCACGGTCTGCCACCTTGCGCATACCTCACACCTCAGAGCTTCCGGCACCAGCCTGCGGCCGCCAGGCAAACGGCCCGACATCACCCATTCAAGTTCGGTAGCAACCCCGTATAAGTGCCTGCTCCAGCCCTCGGTAAAGGCATTCCCTTCGGAACCGATTTCAGGTCGCAGCATGCCGCCGGATCACGGTCAGGGCCTGAAGTAGCTTTTGCAAGCCAGGTCGACGTAGTTGCCGTCATCCAGACAGACCGTGATTTTGGCAGCCCCGCCCGGAACGTCGGCGGAAACGTTAAGAGTGAAGTTGGCCGTCTGGTTGCAGATGACGCCCGTGCCGCCGCTGCCCAGTTGCGTTCCAGCGGCGTCATAGGTGTACATCCAGGTCGCCCGGCATCCACTGGAGCTGATGGCTCGGTGCTGACCGACCAGAGTGACCGACCGGTTGTACCAGGTGGCCGTGCCCGAGGTGTAGGTGGCCCCGTAAGGGACATGGATCCCCGGGGTGGTGGGGTACGCGACGGCCTGCGCGCTCGTCGCCGGCAGCCCGAGGAGCATGCCAGCCGTCAGAGTTGCGGTGCCAAGGCCAGCAGCCATCTTCATACGGCGCATACGGTCTCCCAGATAGAGAAGCGGAAAAACTGAAGAAGCCCTTTCAGCCTGACGAGGGGACACCAATACGTCTACGGACACTATCCGGCCAGATCATTCCTCGAGTTCCCAAGTTCGAGCTGCGTTCGACACCGAACGTTGAACGACAAGTTCAGTACCAGTTTCCATGGCTCCGTTGAGCGTTTGCCCAGATCAGAATTCGTAGGAGGTGGTTTCTGGTGCGGTGTGCGGAGCCGTGAGGCGACGCCGTAGTCAACGGTTCGCTCGATCGACCGCCGGCCGGGACGATGGGTCTGTGGAACTGATCGACGCCTGGAACCGATGGCTTTGCTATCGGCTTCGACGGCAGTCAGACACTCGCCGCGCAGATGGAGGACCAATTCGGCCGGATCTTCCAGGACCCCCGACGCCCTTTGCGTGTCGCGTACTCATCGACCCCGACCACGCGCGGGGCGGGGACTTCCGGGTCGGGCAAGGATTCGACCAGCCGCAGCACCGTGCACGATCGAGGCCAGCCGGAGTAAGTAGCACCGAGACGCACGACGTCCAGCTACTGGTGTCAGCAGAGACCACGTGCGAGGCGGTGGAGACGCAGGGCGAGCTGGATCTCGAGGGCACGTGCCGGGGAGCTCCAGTCCTGGCCGAGAAGGCGGCCGACGCGCTCCAGGCGCTGCACCACGGTGTTGACGTGTACGTGCAGTGCCGCTTTGGTCCTGGTGAGGCTGGCGCCCTGTGCGAAGTAGGCGTCGATGGTACCGACCAGGTCGGTGCCGCGGAGGGCGTCGTAGTCGAGTACCGGGCCGAGTGTGTTCTGTACGTATCCGGTCAGGTCGGCCTGGTCGCCGAGGAGTACGCCGACGAAGCCGAGATCGGACAGGGCCGCGCCTTGGCCGGTGTGGCCCAGGGCACGCAGTGCGGACAGGCAACGGTGGGCGTCGGTATGTGCGGCGGCGAGGCCGGCGGGCCTGGTGGCTGGGCCGGCCGCACCGACGGTGACTTGGGAGCCCACTGCCTGGCTGAGTTCGGCGGCGAGTTCCTGGGCGGCCGGGCCTGCAGCCTCGGTGGGCGTCACGAGCACCACGTGGTCGTGGTGGAGTCCGGCGAGACCGCCGCGGGCCTGGCCGCTCCGTGCGGCCGCGGCGAGCAACCGGTGCCGCGCAGCCACGTCGCTGTGCATCACGAACACGCTGTGGTGCCGCGTCAGGTTCACCCCCAGCCGACGCGCACGGGCAGTCAGTGTGCTCGGGTCTCCGGCGAGGGAGAGCAGGTCGGTGAGGAGTTCTCCACGTACGCGGTCTTCCGTCTCGGCCACGGAGCGGCGCAGAAGCAGGAGCAGCGCGGCGACCACGCTGGCCCGTTCGAACAGAAGCCGGTCGGCGTCCGACAGGTCGGGTTGCCCGGTCAGAACGATGCTGCCGAGCAGCTCCGGGCCGGCCAGCACCGCGCACACCCAGATGCCGTCCAGCGGGACGGCCCGGCCGCTGGCCCTGGAGGCTGCCACCGCAAGGGCGGGCGGGGGCAGGGGTTCGGTTCTGGAGCGCGCAAGCTCGGCGCCGTCCGTGTCGTGGATGAGGATTCCGCAGTCAAGGACGGTGGCAATGGCATCGGCTACGTCGTCGGTGCCGCCGCCACGCAGGACGAGGTCGGTGAGCTGGTCGTGTGCCTGCTCGGCGCGGTGCATGGCCTCGCTGTGCGCCCTGATGGTCTCGGAGGCTGCGTTGAGGTCGACCAGTGCGGCCCGGGTCTCCTCCAGCAGCCGGGCGCTGTCGATCGCGATGGCGGCGTGATCGGCCAGCGAGGAAAGGAGCGCCACCTCCGCGGCAGTGAATTCGCGGGGAGCCCGGTCGGCTGCGTAGAGGACGCCGATGATCTGGGGTCCCACCCGCAGGGGAACGCCCAGGATGGCCCTCAGTCCCTCCTCCAGGACCGCGCTGTCGATCGTGGTGGTGTGGTGGAAACGGGTGTCGGCCTGGTAGTCGTCGGTCACGTAGGGGCGGGCGGTCTGGGCGACCAGGCCGCCAAGACCTTCTCCCATGCCGAGCCGGACTTGCTGGAATGCCGCGGCCACCGACCCGTCGGTGACCCGCATATACGTGTCGCCGGCGGCTTCGTCGTTGAGCGAGAGGTACGTGATGTCGGTGCCGAGCAGCAGCTTGGCCCGGCGGACGATGGCCCGCAGGACCGAGTCCAGATCACGCAGCGCGGCGAGGTCGCTCGCAGTGTCGAACAGCGCGGCCAGCTCCACTTCGCGCCGACGGTGCTGGCTGAGCGTCCGCCGGATGCGCAGGGCCACCTCGGCCGCCTCGGCGACGTCGGACACCTCGTCCGCCGGGGCGCCCCGCTCCTGGGCAGCTGCGGCGGGGCGGGCGAAGGCCTCGGCCGGGGCGCCCTGGGCCAGCAGATCGAGCAGCTGGCGCATGGAACCACGGGAGGGCGGGTTGCCTGAGGCAGTCACGGTGGGGAGCATACGACGATCGACTCCCAAGTGGGTTTCAGCAGGGAATGGTTGGGTATCGAGCTGCCCGCCGTGCCGTTCCGCTGGGACAGCACGGCGGGCAGCTCGATGAGGGTCAGCTGTCGACCGGCACCTTGTTCGGCGCCAGAGCGACGGCGGGTCGGCCGTCCTCGGCCAGGTTGCGGCCGCGGGTCTCCTTGGCGAACCAGACGGTGATGGCGGTGACGAGTGCCGCGAAGCAGAGGTAGATGGAGACCGGAGTGGAGACTCCGTAGTCCTTGAGCAGCTCCACCGCGATGATCGGGGCGAGCGCGCCGCCGATGATGGAGGCGAGCTGCGAGCCCATCGAGGCGCCGGAGTAGCGGACCTTGGTGTCGAACATTTCGGAGATGAAGGCCGCCTGCGGGCCGTACATCGCGCCGTGGAACAGCAGGCCGACAGTGACGGCGAGGGCGATGACCGGGAAGGACTTGGAGTCCAGCAGGGCGAAGAAGGCGAAAGCCCAGCCGGCCATTCCGAGCGCGCCGATCAGGGTGACCGGACGCCGGCCGAGACGGTCGGAGAGCGCTCCCCACATCGGGATGGTGATGAAGTGGATCGCGGAGCCGATGAGTACCGCGTTGAGCGCGTCGCTCTTGGGGAGCTCCAGGTGGACGGTGACGTACACCAGCAGGAAGGCCGTGAGGATGTAGTACGAGATGTTCTCGCCGAAACGCGTACCGATCGCGGTGAGCACCTCGCGCCAGCTCTTGCGGAAGACCTCGACGACCGGGGGCTTCTCCTTGACTCCTGCGGCCGCTTCCGCTTCGGCCTTCGCCTTGGCCTCCAGGAAGACCGGGGACTCCGTGACGGAGATGCGGATCCACAGGCCGATCATGACGAGCACGCCGGAGAGCAGGAACGGAATGCGCCAGCCCCAGGCGACGAAGGTTTCGTCGGACTGGATCGCGGCGAGCAGCGCGAGGACGCCGGTGGCGAGCAGGTTTCCGCCGGGGGCACCGGCCTGCGGCCAGGAGGCCCAGAAGCCGCGGTTCTTGTCGCCTCCGTGCTCGGACACCAGGAGGACGGCGCCGCCCCACTCACCACCGAGCGCGAAGCCCTGGATGAGGCGCAGCAGCGTCAGCAGGATCGGGGCGCCGACGCCGATGCTGGCGTGGGTCGGCAGCAGCCCCATCGCGAAGGTGGCCCCGCCCATCATCAGCAGGCTTATGACCAGTAGCTTCTTGCGCCCGATCTTGTCTCCGTAGTGACCGAAGACGACCCCGCCGAGCGGCCGGGCGGCGAATCCGATGGCATACGTGAGGAAGGCGAGCAGAGTGCCCACGAGCGGGTCGCTGGAGGGGAAGAAGAGCGTGTTGAACACCAGCGCGGCTGCGGAGCCGTACAGAAAGAAGTCGTACCACTCGATGGTGGTGCCGACGAGGCTGGCTGCGACGATGCGGCGGATGCCGCCTCCACCGGACTGCGCGGAGCTTACGGAACTTGCGGAACTCATGGTGGCGTCACCGTTTCATTGGCAGGACGGGGATGATGGGGCGGGGTGCGGCATGCGCCGCGAGCGGTACGAACAGTGGGTCGGTCACCGCCCGGCCGGAGCCGGCGGTGACAGTGGTGTGGCGTCAGTGCGCGCCCCAGCCGCCGTCGAGGGGGAGTGACGCACCGGTGATGTAGCCGGTGTGCGGGCCGCAGAGCCACACGGCGACCGCGGCCACCTCTTCCGGTTCGATCAGTCGCTTGATCGCGGAACGCTCCAGCAGCACGTCGCTCACCACGTCTTCCGGGGCGATACCGTGCGCGGCCGCCTGCGAGGCGATCTGGTGTTCGACCAGAGGTGTACGCACATAGCCGGGGTTGACGCAGTTGCTTGTCACGCCGTGCGAGGCGCCTTCTATGGCGGCGACCTTGCTCAGCCCCTCAAGGCCGTGCTTGGCAGCGACGTACGCGGACTTGAAGGCGCTGGCCCGCAGACCGTGCACGCTGGAGATGTTCACGACCCGGCCCCAGCCGCCCGCGTACATGTGCGGCAGGCACTGCTGGAGCAGGAGGAACGGTGCGGTGACCATCACCTTCTGGATCAGCTCGAACCGGGCCGGCGGGAAGTCTTCGATGGCGGCGACATGCTGCAGACCGGCGTTGTTGACCAGGATGTCCATCTCGTCCGGGAGGCCCCGGACCGCCTCGGCGTCGGCGAGGTCCACGACGTGAGCATGACCGCCGGTGGCGGTGGCGACAGCCTTGGCCGCCTCGGCGTCGAGATCCACCACGTGCACCAGGGCACCGGCGTCGGCCAGGGCCTGCGCACAGGCCCGCCCGATGCCGCTGCCGCCGCCGGTCACCATGGCGGTACGCCCCGTAAGATCCACGCCGCCGGCGGCACCGCGTGCGAAGAGTCCGGGAGCTGCGTGAATTTTCTTCGTCATGGCCGGAAACGCTAGAGATACCTGGCCGGACATCCCATGTTCGAGTTCGCCATAGTGAAGCTTGATGGGGTGTTGCATACAACCACGTCAATAGCAACGAGTGACTGACCCGTGTCGATGCGTCATCGGCGGAGGCGTGAAAAACGGGGCCCTCCGCAGAGGGCCCCGTCGCAGTCGAGCGGTCGTGTCGTCAGTGCTACCCGGCCGAAGCCATGACCGCGAGCTCGTCCGCCACGGCCAGATCGGCTCCGGTCGCTGAACGGACCTGGTCCACGCTCACCCCGGGAGCCAGCTCCCGCAGCAGCAGACCGGTCGGGGTGACGTCGAGAACCGCGAGATCGGTGATCACGCGCTGCACCACACCCCAGCCGGTGAGCGGCAGGGTGCACTCCTCGACCAGCTTGGGTGACCCGTCCCGGGCGGTGTGTTCCATCAACACAATCACCCGCCGGGCGCCATGCACCAAATCCATGGCCCCGCCCATCCCCTTGACCATCTTCCCGGGGATCACCCAGTTCGCCAGGTCACCGAATGTGGACACCTGCATGGCGCCCAGGACCGCGACGTCGATGTGCCCGCCGCGGATCATCGCGAACGACAGCGCGGAATCGAAGTACGACGCTCCTGGCAGGGTGGTCACTGTCTCTTTGCCCGCGTTGATCAGGTCGGGATGGGCCTCGTCCTCGTACGGGTAGGGGCCGACGCCCAGGATGCCGTTCTCCGACTGGAGTACCACCTCGATCCCGGCGGGCAGGTAGTTGGGTATCAGGGTGGGCAGACCGATACCCAGGTTCACATAGGAACCGTCGTCCAGTTCCCGAGCGGCACGGGCAGCCATCTGCTCACGCGTCAGAGCCATCTCAGACATTCCCTTCCTGGCGCGGACGCGCGGTGCGCCGCTCGATACGCTTCTCGGCCCTGGGATTGCCGGCCGGGACATGGACCACGCGCTGCACGAAAACTCCGGGCAGGTGGATCCGGTCAGGGGCAAGTTCCCCCGGCTCGACCAGCTCTTCCACCTCGGCGACGGTGATCCGCCCGGCCATCGCGGCCAGTGGATTGAAGTTGCGGGCCGAGGAGTGGAAGACGAGATTCCCGTGCCGGTCGCCGACTGCCGCCCGGACCAGCGCGAAGTCGGTGGTAATGCCCTCTTCGAGCAGATACGCGCGCCCACCGAACGAACGGGTTTCCTTCGGCGGGGAGGCGACGGCAACGGTGCCGTCCGGGTGGTGACGCCACGCCAGCCCGCCGTCCGCGATCTGGGTGCCCACGCCGGCCGGTGTGTAGAACGCCGGAATACCCGACCCGCCCGCCCGCAGCCGCTCCGCCAGGGTGCCCTGCGGCACCAGCTCCACCTCGAGTTCACCGCCGAGATACTGGCGGGCGAACTCCTTGTTCTCGCCCACATAGGAGCTGGTCATCCTGGAGATCAGGCCCTCCCGCAGCAACAGGCCGAGACCCCAGTCATCGACCCCGCAGTTGTTGGAGACGACACGCAGATCGCCGACCGCCCTGTCGAGGAGGGCGTGGATCAGCACGCTGGGGATCCCGCACAGCCCGAAGCCCCCCACAGCCAGCGACGCCCCCTCGGCAATGTCCGCGACCGCGTCGGCCGCGTGGGCGACCACCTTGTCCAAGCTCATCCGAAGGTCCTTCGCTCTGGTGCTCCGCGGCAGGGGCCGCATCGACATCAGCCGACACTAGGAACCACCACTGCCGGGCAACCATGGCGCTCGACCACATAACTTGGACTGGAATCATGGTGACGAGCGAAAGATGCCGGCCCAGTTGTTCGCGATGCTGTTCACGTAGTTCCGCGGTACCTGCGGTAGACGTCCTCCCTTATTTCGTATGAAACGTCAGGCTGTCACTCGGTGGTGGGGCGAGCGGACATGCGTGGCGTCGACGGCGGCAACGGCCACTTCGGCTCCACCTGTTGTGTGGTTCCTAGCCATGAGTGCGAGCAGTGGCCGAAAGCTACCGTCACAGCCATCCGAACAAGTGAGCCGCTTCACACCACCGGAGGGTTTGTGCACCTGTCTCTCGGAAGGCTCGGCGGGGCAGCCGCTGGGTTGCTCCTCGCCGTCAGCACGCTCGCTGCGGTTCCCGCCGCTGCCGCTGCTCCCACGCCCGTCGCCGGCGAGCTCAAGTCCTACACGGTCGACGGGGTCTACAGCGCCGGGATCTCGTCCGGCGGCTACATGGCCACGCAGCTCCACGTCGCCTACTCCGGCACGTTCGACGGGTCGGCCGCCTTCGCGTCGGGACCGTACTACTGCGCGCAGAACAACCTGAACAGCGCCCTCAACGCGTGTATGGAGGTCAGCCAGGACCTCCAGCTCGCCAAACTCAAGCAGACCACCAGCGACTGGTCGGCACAAGGCAAGATCGACGACGTCGCGAACCTGTCGGGTGACCGCGTCTATGCCTTCAGCGGATCCAGCGACTCGACGGTCGAGCGCCCCGTGGTCACCGCGCTGAACGACCACTACGCGCACTTCGGCGCCAACGTCCTCTACAACAAGAGCACGACGGCCGGTCACGCCTGGATCAGTCCGCTCGGGCCGAACTCCTGCACCGCTACCGCGACTCCCTTCATCAACAACTGCGGCATCAACGCCGAACGGGACCTGCTGACCCACCTGCTGGGCCCGGTCAACGCACCCGCCGGCACCCCCGGCGGCACGCTGACCCAGTTCGACCAGAACAAATACGCGCCGGGCGGGGCGGCTAAGCCGATCTCCATGGACGAGAAGGGCTTCGTCTACACCCCCACGTCCTGTGAGGGCGGTGCCACGTGCAAGGTGGTAGTGGCCCTGCATGGCTGCAAGCAGGGCTACTCGTACCAGGGCTTCGGCACCCAGTTCATCGACAAGGCGTATCTCAACGAGCACGCCGACACCAACAACCTGATCGTGCTCTATCCGCAGGCCATCGCGACGACCACGCTGGACAACCCGAACGGCTGCTGGAACTGGTGGGGCTACCTCGGCGACGCCGACTACGCCCGGCACGGCGGCAAGCAGATCGAGACGATCATGTCGATGGTCGAGGCGCTCGGCGGCGGAGGTGGCACCACCCCGCCGCCCACGGGCAGCACCACACTGCAGAGCGTCGACGCGGAGGACGGCTACATAAAGGCCGCCGCAGACGGGTCTGGCCCCGGAGTCGGCACGCTGGAGAGCTCCTCCGGCCTGGCCCTGGGCCGAGGCACCGACGGCAGGTTCAACCGCACGATGCTCTCCTTCGACACCTCTGGCATCCCGGCCGGCAAGACGATCACCCGCGCCTACGTCACGCTCACCCGGAGCAGTGGCTCCGGCGACCCGTGGACGAGCCCTGCCGGCAACCGGCTCCTGGTCGACGTGCACAACGGCTGCCTCGGCGGCTGCGGAGTGGAGACCTCCGACTGGGGAGCCACCCCGACCGCACAGGGCGCAGCCCACATCGCCTCGTTCACCTCCGGAAGCAAGGCATCCACCGACCTGTCCTCGGCCGGACTGTCGGCGATCAACCGCTCAGGGAAGACCCAGGTGCGCCTGCGGTTCGAGCAGAACCAGAGCGCGACGGCCTACCTGTTCGTCAACAAGGACACCCAGGCGACCCTGACCGCCGAATACGAGTAGGAAGCCGTACAGCGGGTTCTGGGCGAACAGTGGGACATTCGCCCCGAACCTGCGCTCGTGGGCAGGAACGCGGGGCGTCTGTCAGGAGGCCATGGGCTGAAGCGCTGTGCTCGGTTCACCTGACGAGCAGACCCAGTTCGGTGCGCCGGCGCTCCTCAAGGGACTCGATACGGCCGGCTTGTTCGTCGGTGATCACGTCACACACCCAGTCCCAGTGCAGTGCCACCCGATCTCCGGGGTGGAGCTCGTCGATCAGCGTCCGCCCGCCTGCCGAGCAGCGCACGGTCTCCTGCCGCCATGCGCCGACGACCAGTCCCGCGCCGTCCCAGCACAGGGGGCGCGACCGCACGGTTGCCACGTCGCTGTCGGCACTGACGACCACTCCCGTGCGGATGCGGCACTGGTCCAGCACGGAGAGGGCGGTCGGATGGCCGCTTCTCCGCAGCATCGGTGCCCAGGGATAAACCTCGAACACCTGGAAACTGTGATGGGCCAGGGCACGCCGCCCGGCTTCGCGCCAAGTGCCGCCGACCTGCCCCTGGAACCGGTCGGTCATGCGCTCCATCAGGGCGACGGGATCGGCCCGGTCCAGCAGCTCGCTGCCGATCCAGTAGGCCTCGACCACCCGCACGTCGAGCGGGTCCGGGAGCCCGGCGGTCTCCGCGAGGAACTGGAGATAGCACCAGGCCCCCTCGAACTGCCTGGCCCGCCGCTCGATGTCGGCGCTCGCGTCACGGCGCAGGAGAGCCGCCGCGTCGGCGGGGCCGCAGTAGCCGAGCTCGTTGGGCGGGTAGGCGTATCGCGCGAACAGCAGTGCGCCCTCGGCACTCACTCAGCAGATCCTCGGTAGTTGTTCGCCGATCGGAAGCCCGATAACCCGGCTCCCGCCCAACGCGGTCTTCGCGACCACCATCCCGGCGTGGTCCGGAACGCAGCTGCCGACCTTGCACGCCGACCTGCCCAGGGGATGGGACCGCATCGCGGCCAGTACCCGGTCCGCGTCCTCGGCGGGGACGATCGCGATCAGCTTGCCCTCATTGGCCACCTGGAGCGGATCGAGCCCGAGGAGACTGCACGCGTCCCGCACCGTGGGTGGCACGGGCAGCAGCCGCTCGACCAGTTCGATGCCCACGTCCGAGGCGCGGGCGATCTCGTTGAGCGAAGCCGACACGCCCCCGCGCGTGGGGTCCCGGAGCGTATGGAGGTCCACACCGGTGGCGAGCATCGCGGCGACCAGTCCGTGCAGCGGAGCGGTGTCGCTCTCGACCGTCGTACCGAATTCCAGGCCCTCCCGACAGCTCATCACGGCCACGCCGTGCACGCCGATGTCACCGCTGACGAGCACGGCGTCGCCCGGGCGCGCCCGGCGGGCGTGGATGTCGACACCGGGAGGGACCACGCCGATGCCCGAGGTGTTGATGTAGACGCCGTCACCACTGGCGCGCTCCACGACCTTTGTGTCCCCGGTGACCAGGCGTACGCCGGCGGCCTCGGCGGCCCGCCCCACGGCCTGGGCGATCCGGCCGAGGGCGCTCAGTTCGGTGCCCTCCGCGAGGATGAAGGCGGTCGAGAGGAACAGGGGCGTTGCGCCGGACATGGCCAGGTCATTGACCGTACCGTTCACCGCCAGGTCACCGATCGACCCGCCGGGGAAGAACATCGGCTTCACCACGAACGAGTCCGTGGAGAAGGCGATGCGGGTTTCCGAACCGACTCGCAGGACGGCGGAGTCACCGAGGTCGGCCGCTGCCGCGACACCGTACGCGGGCAGGAACAGGTGCTCGATCAGCTCGCCGGACATCGCGCCGCCGCCCCCGTGGCCCATGACGACGGACGGGGTGTCCCTCAGCGGTACGGGACAGGTCCATCCCTCGAAGTCGAGGTCGGGCACTGCTGCCGTCAGGCCGGTCGCTCCGAACCGTTCGGTCACGTCTTGCATCGCGTCCGTCACTTCGCATCGACCAGTTCGAGCCGGCGGTGGGTGTAGTACGCGGCGCATGCGCCCTCGGACGACACCATGGTTGCGCCGAGCGGGTTCCTCGGCGTGCACTCCTTGCCGAACGCCTCGCACAGGTGCGGCTTGATCAGGCCCTGGAGTACCTCACCCGACCGGCAGAGAGACGACTCGGCGGTGTGGATCCCCGTCACGTCGAACCGCTGCTCCGCGTCGAACTCCCGGTACTTCTCGGAGAGCCGCCAGCCGCTGCGTGGAATCGGCCCGATGCCCCTCCACGTCCGGTCCGTCACCTCGAAGACATCGGCGAGCATCTCCATGGCGGGTACGTTGCCCTCGTCGCGAACGGCCCTGGGGTAGGCGTTCTCCACCTCGTACCTGCCCGCCTCCAGCTGGATGACGGTCCGGCGGACGCCTTCGAGGATGTCCAGGGGCTCGAAGCCCGTGACCACGATCGGCACCTTGTACTTCTGGGCCAGCGGCGGGTACTCGGCCGTCCCCATCACGCTGCACACATGACCCGCGGCGAGGAACGCCTGGACCCGGCAGGTCGAGGATTCCATGATCGCGGCGATCGCGGGCGGGACCAGCACGTGGGAAACCAGCAGGGAGAAATTGCGTACCCCGAGCTTCTTGGCCTGGTACACCGTCATGGCGTTCGCGGGGGCGGTGGTCTCGAAGCCGATTCCGAAGAAGACGACCTCGCGGTCGGGGTTCTCGCGGGCCAGTTTCAGCGCGTCGAGGGGCGAGTACACCACGCGTACGTCGCCGCCGGCGCTCTTGACGGAGAACAGGTCCTGATTGCTGCCGGGCACGCGCAGCATGTCGCCGAACGAGCAGAAGATGACGCCGGGGCGGGCGGCGATCGCCAACGCCCGGTCGATCATCTCCAGCGGGGTGACGCAGACAGGACATCCAGGTCCGTGGATCATCTCCACGCTGTCCGGCAGGAGTTGGTCGATGCCGTGTCGGATGATCGAGTGGGTCTGGCCGCCGCAGACCTCCATCATCGCCCACTTCCGGGTGGTGGCCGCGTGGATCTGGTCGATCAGCTTCTTCGCGAGATCCGGGTCGCTGAACTCTTCGAGGTACTTCACCGGCCGGCTCCTTCGGGGGATGCGCTCTGCTGAGCCGCGCGTTCGAAGCCGTCGCCGAACTCCTCGGCGAGGATGCCGAGGCGCTCGAAGTTGGCGAGGGTGTCCAGTGCCGACCGTTCGTCGAGTCTCTGGATGGCGAATCCGACGTGCACGACGACGTATTCACCGACGGCCGCATCAGGGATGTACTGGAGGCACACCTCCTTGCGCACCCCGCCGAAGTCGACCTCGGCCATCACCGTGCCGTCGACTTCGGCGGTACTGAGGACACGCCCCGGAACAGCCAGACACATGGTCCCTCTTCTCTGTGGATCCCTCTTGGGTACGGGTTGCCGCGGCGTCAGCCCGATGCGGCGATCATGAGCTGGCCAAGGGCGATCCCGCCGTCGTTCGGCGGGAGCAGCCGCGGCCGCAGGACGGTGAAGCCTTGCTCCCTCAGGCCGCGTTGCGTCGCTTCGAGCAGCACGGCGTTCTGGAAGACGCCGCCGCCCAGGGCCACGGCATCGAGGCCGGTGTCCCTACGGCACAGGTCCGCGAGGCCGACCACCAGAGCGGCGACCGCGGCGTGGAACCGCGCGGCGATCAGCCCGGCGGGAACACCGGCCCTCACGTCGGACACCACGGCCCGCACGACCGGGCCCGGGTCTGCGATGGTGGGTTCCTCTCCCGTACCGGGTCGGATTCCGAAGCAGTGGCTGCCCTCCAGCGTTGCGAAGCCGGCCGCCGCGGAGCGGGCCAGCGCCTCCAGCTCCATGGCCGCCTCCGCCTCGTAGGCCACCTCGTGCCGGACGCCGGCCAGGGAGGCGACCGCGTCGAAGAGCCGGCCCATTCCCGACGTGGGCACGCAGCCGAAGCCGGTGGCGAACTGGTGTGCCAGTACGCCGCGTTCAGAAGGGGGGCAGGCCCGGACCGCGGGCAGGTCCTCGTCCCAGGGGACGCCTGCCGCGTGCAGATGAGCGAGGGCCATCCGGTACGGACGGAGGACGCTCGCGTCGCCCCCGGCCAGCGGTACGTAACCGAGGTGCGCGGCCCTGCGGAACGACGCGTAGCCGGCCACCAGGACCTCGCCGCCCCAGGCCGCCCCGTCGTCGCCGTGGCCGGTGCCGTCGAAGGCGATGCCGATCACACGCTCGTGCGCGCCCAGGCCGTGCTCCGCCATCACGGACGCGATGTGCGCGTGGTGGTGCTGCACCGTGCGGACAGGCCGTCCGGCCGCGTGGGCGCGGGCCCAGTCGCCGGAGCGGTAGCCGGGGTGACGGTCGGCCACCAGCCCGGCGGGCGCTACCCCGGTGAGGTCCTCCAGGTGCTTCTCGATCCGGGTGAGCGCGTCGACCGTGGACAGGTCGTCCATGTCGCCGATGTGCTGGCTCAGCCAGGCGTAACGGCCTTCGGCCACCGCGCAGGTGTTCTTCAGATCGGCGCCCACGGCAAGCGTCGGGGGAACGTCGAAGGGCAGCGCGAGCGGCAGCGGGGCGTATCCGCGCGAGCGGCGGAGCGGCAGTTCCGCACCGGCCGCATACCGGCTGACCGAGTCGTCGCACGGCACATGGATCCGCCGGTCGTGCCGAAGCCAGGCATCCACCAGCGGGGCGAGGACGGTCAGCGCGTCCCCGTCGTCCGTGACGATCGGCTCGCCCGACAGATTGGCCGACGTCATCACCAGTGCGTCCGGTCCCGGCCGGTCGTCACCGATCCCGAAGAGCAGGACGTGCAACGGGGTATACGGAAGGAGCAGTCCGAGGTGGGGGCTGCCGGGTGCCACGGCTTCGGACACCCCCGCCCCGGGCCGGTCGGAGTGCCGGGGGAGGAGCACGATCGGCCGGCGGCCACAGGTCAGGAGCTCTTCCTCGTCCGCCGTGAGGGTCACCAGTTCCCGCGCGACGTCGAGGCCCGGGACCATGACCGCGAAGGGCTTGCCGCCGCGCCGTTTACGTCGGCGCAGCTCGGCCACGGCGTCGTCATTGCGGGCGTCGCACACCAGGTGATAGCCGCCGAGGCCCTTGACCGCGACGATCGCGCCGGCGGCGAGGAGCTCCCGCGCGGTCCGCAGCGCGTTCGCATCGTGGGACGGGGACACACCGTTCTTGCCGACGAGTTCGAGACGCGGTCCGCAGTCGGGGCAGGCGATCGGCTGGGCGTGGAAGCGCCGGTCGCGCGGATCCTCGTACTCCGCCCGGCAGGTCGCGCACATCTCGAAGTCCGCCATCGTGGTGGCGGCCCGGTCGTACGGAAGGCCGGTGACGATCGTGAAGCGGGGGCCGCAGTGCGTGCACGTGATGAAGGGGTGGCGGTGGCGCCGGTTCGACGGGTCGCCGAGCTCGTCGAGGCAGTCCCGGCAGGTGGCGATGTCGGGAGAGACGAGCGTTCTGCCCCGGTCGGACGTACTGGAGCGCTCGATGGCGAAGCCCGTGCCCCCGCGCGTCGGCTGTTCGCTCGTGCGCACGTCCTCGACGACCGAGAGCGGCGGGGCGTCGGTACGGAGCCGGCGGCCGAACTCCTCCACGGCCGCGGCCGGTCCCTCGACCTCGGCAAGCACTCCGTCGCCGGTGTTGGTCACCGAACCCGTGAGCATCAGCTCCGAGGCGGTGACGTAGACGAAGGGCCGGAACCCCACGCCCTGTACGACCCCGCGCACCTCGAACCGCCGCCGGATCCGCTGCTCCCGGCCCCGGCCCATCATCTCCAGACCCGACAGAGCCTCCTGGGCCTTCGCGCGGTCGATGAGCTCGACGGCGAAGCCCATGTGGAGAAGCACCCAGTCGTCGCAACCGGGTGCTTCGTCGAGCATGCCGATGTTGACGCGGCGCCGGGCACCCTCCACGTCCACCAGAGCCAGCTGGCCCGCATACCCGTCCACGATCTCCACGACGCGGCCAGGGATTCCTAGGCACATGATCAGGGTCTCCGGGGTTCGGCGCTGTTCAGGGATGCGGCCGGCACGAGCTGCCGGACCAGGGTGTGCACTGCCTGGATCGCCTCGGGCACCGCCTTGCCGACGGCTTCGCTGAGCCCGATGCCCTCCTCGACTCCGGCGGGCGTGCAGCCGACGAGGTAGGTGAGCGGAAGAGTACCGCCCAATTGATCCAGATTTGCAAGGACAGCTACCGGATTCATCCCATGGGCGTCGAATTCACCCGTACCGAGGTCCTCCGCGCCGATGCGGAGCACGGTCACCTCCCCGGGTACGCCGCCCCCCGGGTACGCGTCGACGAGGACCAGCGCGCCGTACCCGTCGAGCAGGTCGTACGCGAGATGCATGCCGCGGATCCCGTAGTCCACCACCCGGACCTGCGGGGGCATCCCGTCGGCGCGGGCCAGCCGGCGTACGACCTCCGGGCCGAAGCCGTCGTCGCCGAGGAACAGATTGCCGATGCCCGCAACCAGCACCCGGGCGGCCGTGTCCGGTTCTTGCGTCATCCTCGGCTCAGCCGCCACCGGACTGGAGGTCGGGCGATTCCGGGTCCTGGGGCTTCTTCGGCTGTACGGAGGTGTCGGAGCGCTCGTCCGCGGTGCCCGAGGGGCGGTCGACGGGGCCGCCTTCCGGCTTGTCCGAGCCGGTGTCGCGGGACCCCTTCGGGCCCCGTTCCTCCTGTGGCTCCTCCTTGATGCCGCCGTTCTTCTCCGGTGTGTCCGCCATGGGGTGCTCCTCACTCACATCATTCGGATCGGGGGTTTCACATCGAACGGATTCGCAGGTAGCGGCGGATGTCGGGGATCGACTTGATCCCGATCCCCACCGCGACGACCGTCACGGCCGCCGCGACGCCGACGGTGATGATGCCCAGGTTCTTCACGATTGGTTCTCCTCTCGGTGCTGCGCGGTCTCCTCGACGGACAGGGGTGTCAGCTCGTCGGGCGCGAAGTAGAAGTAGCGGCCGTACCAGTCGTGCAGGTCCGACGCCGGGTCGTCGACAAGGACCAGGGCGACGTGCGTACCGCCGTCCACGTCCGAGAGAACGGCGGTCACGCGTGCCACCTGGCCGGCGAAGAACAGGTCCTGTGCGTCGGCGCGCCGGGAGGGATGGACCCGGACCAGGCTGCCCTTGGCCACCCTGACCCCGTCGATCATCACCGCGTCGCTCCCGGGCCGTACCGAGGCATCGGCCGCCGGGTCCCACCAGGGTGCGCCCGCGGTGTCGAAGGTGGCGGGCTCGACGTCCCGGACGTCGGCCGCCCGCCCCACGAGAGCCGCCGGTTCGGGCGCGTGGGGGTCGCGCAGCAGTCCGTGCAGCTGTTGGAGGTCGGCGGGCGACATGCCGTCGCACCGGTCGATGATCTCCCGGGCGCGGGGATCGGTGGCACGGGCCTCCGCCTTCTCCTCCTCCGTCATGGTCATGACCCGGAGGGTGAGGATCTCGTCGATCTCGGTCGAGTCGAACAGGGCACCCGGGCTCTGCTCGGCGACCTCCGGGTAGTCGTACAGGATGATCGGCGCGCCGAGCAGGATGTCTTTCGCCCCCTTCGGGCCGGCCAGCACGGGCCAGCACCTGCGCTGTCGGCAACGGCCGGCGGCTGCCGCCGCCCCGGTGGGCGGTTCGAGCAGTGAGACGAACTCGGCGTCGTGCGCCCGGATCAGGAGATGGGCGCCGATCAGCGAGGACCGGATCGCCGCCTCCTTGGTGACGGCCGGCTCCGGGTGCTCGTTGCGCACCGCCACGGAGAGGCGTACGTATCCGCCGTCGACGACGGGTCGCGCACGGACCCGGAACGCCAACGGCAGCCGGCGCCGCACGATCCGGCCCACCTCCACGCCCTGTGCGTCGGTCACCGGTTCGATGTCCTCACCGCCCGGGACCCGGTGGACGGCGTCCGCCTCCTCCGTCAACGGCAAGGCAGTCAGGACGACTTCCTGTTCGACCGCCTCGTCCCAGGACATCACCGACACCCCGTCGACGGTGAGGTGGTCGACCGGTGCGTCCACCCCGTCCTCGCCCGTGGTCCAGACCTCGCGGACCTGGAGCTGGAGGAAGCGCAGATGCACAGTGACGGCCGCCGGCCCGTCATTCGGGGCCAGCAGACACTGCATCTCCATCTCCGGCTCCTCACTGAAACTCGCCGCCGTGGCGTGCGGCGGGCCGAGGACCCCGAACTGCCAACGTGAGCGGTTCTTGTTCGAGCTCGCCCGGTACGGGTAGAGGAGGTACCCCTCGTAAAGGACGGCGTCGGCGATCGAACGCACCTGGTCAAGGCTCACAGGACCACCTCGTCGTGCTCGGCCAGGAGTGCCTGGACCGTCTCGTCCCAGCTGATCAGCCCGCGCCGGGCCCGGAAGTCCGCGAACCGCGCGAGCACCTCGTGGTCCAGCCTGATCCACCCGGTGTTCGGGAAGTGCGCCGCCACCATGCGCCGCCACACCTCCACCGGCATCGAGTACCGGGCCTCGCAGTCCCACGGCACCTGCTCGACCCCGAAGCCCTTGCTGCCGCGGGTGAAGACCGTGCCGGAGAACATCAGGACCAGAGGGACCGAACCCTCTCCCAGGGCGTGCAGATAGCGGGAACCGATCACGTCGAAGTCGTACGTGCAGGGCAGGGCGAGGTCCACCTCGGTCGCGCCGCTGAACCCCTGCACCGTGGTGTCGCAGCTCATCCACTGGAACGGCTTCAAGGTGTCCGTCCAGCGGTCCCGGCCGCCGAACAGTGCTACCAGCCCGCTCTGTTCGGCATCGTCGTAGTGGCGTCGCTGCGGCTCGATGCGGACTTGGCAGTGCAGCGCGATGGCGTGGATGCGCCGGCCCGTCCGCTCCTCGATCCGCAGTCGAGCGGTCAGCTGCGGCGCGGCCGCGTACGGCTCGGCGAACACGTCGAGCACGGAGAAAACGAAGTCGTTCACTGCGCTCCGATCCCGGCGGCGGGCCGGCTGCGGTCAGCCACCCGAGCGAAGAAGCCGTCCATCGCGGCCCGCGCCTCGGAGCCGCCGTCGAACCCGCGCCACAGTGTGCGCAGTTGCCCCACCAGTTCGTAACAGGCGTCGATCGGCACCAGATGGCACGATCCGCCGCTCCCTTCCGTGCGCCGGATCAGCAGTGCCTCCACGTCGGGGCGCAGCACGGTGAGTTCCGGGCTCGACTCGACGACGGCCGCCCAGGCGTCCAGCGGCAGCTCCGACTCGGTGGCCCCGGCGGGGCCCGGGTAGAACGCGACCATGCGGTCCATGACGGAGTTGCGGAACAGGAAGGCGAGCCCGACGGGAATCTGCAGTTCGTCCCAGGCACGCCCGTCCACGGTCAGTCCGTCGAAGTGCAGATAGCGCTCGGGGACCGCCCGGTAGTGCAGCTGTGCTCCCTCGTCGGTGAACAGCAGATAGCAGGCCCGGCATCCGCACATCAGGGCGCGGCTGTCGAGGTTCACCACATGGGGGTGGCCCTCGCCGATCGGCGCGGCACACATCTCGCAGCGCTCACCGGCAGGCGGCTGCGGCCGGTTGCGTGTGAGGCGCAGCAGGGTGGATGCCGGGGAGGCGGAACGGCCGGCCGCGATCACGGCGCCACCGCCGCGGGCACCGAAACGGAGACCGCGGCACCGTCCGACAGCAGCGGCAGCGGGGCCAGGTGCGCACCGTCCTCGTCGAGGCAGACCCCGGCCCGCCGCACGTCGTAGTGCGCACGGCACCCGGCGCAGCGAAGGATCGCGTCCCCGGGCCCACCGCCCAGCCGCCGCGTCAGCGTGGCGCCCTCGAACGGCCGCTCGCAACGCGCGCACCGGTCCTCGAAGGCAAGGAGGTCCGCGCCCACACGGCAGACAACCACCGGCATTCTGCCGACGTCCACCCGGGCCACCGCGCCGGACTCCAGCCCCGACAGTTCCGGCACGACGTGCCAGAAGGCGCCGTCGTCGCCGGCCGCGGCGTCCGCGTGCAGCCGGGCGAACAGGGAGTCCACCGGCACCAGCGGCCCCGCCGCCCCGGCATCCTCGTCGGCCGCGGTCTCGACCTCGATCGAGGTGATCTCCGGAGCCGCAGCCTCCACCGCCCCCTGCACGGCAAGCTTCAGCGTGACCGAGGACGAAGGACAGCCGTCGCAACTGCCCAGCAGCCGCAACCGGACGGTGCCCTCGTCGGTGACAGCGAGCAGCTCCACATCACCGCCGTGCGACCCCAGATACGGCCGCACACTCTCCAGCGCCTGCTCGACCCGGGTCTCCACGCCGTACGGGTGCAGCCCGTGGACCAGCAGGACGCTGGCCACCAGGTCGTCGCCGGCCAGAGCGGCCAGGACGTCGTCGTCCAGCCGCCCCTGCTCGTGCACGAGGTCGAGCAGCCGTTCCAGCCCGGCGCCGTAGAAGTCGGCGACGAGCCGGACCAGTTCCTCGCTGCGTTCGCGGGCGACCGCGCCGCCCGAGCCGCTGGCGGCGATCAGGGTGTCAATGCGTTCACCGGTCGCACGCCAGTCGGGCGCGGCCGGGGACTCCTCCCGCGCCATCACTCGCTGCCCGCGGACTGGGTGGGGGAGTGCAGGAGTTCCAGCTTCTTGCCCTCGCCGAGATACATGTGCACGCCGCAGGGCAGACAGGGGTCGAAGCTGCGCACCGTGCGCATGATGTCGATGCCCTTGAAGTGCTCCCGGTCGTTCTCCTCGAAGATCGGCTGGCCCTGCACGGCGTCCTCGTAGGGGCCGGGAGTGCCGTACGTGTCGCGGGGGCTGGCGTTCCACGGAGTCGGCGGGTACGGGTGGTAGTTGGCGATCTTGCCGTCCCGGATCACCATGTGGTGCGAGAGGACACCGCGTACCGCCTCGGTGAACCCGCAGCCCACACCCTCTTCGGGCACCTCGAACTTCTCCCAGGTCTTGGTGTTTCCCGAGCGGATCTCCACGAGCGCCTTCTCCGCGAAGTGGAGCGCGCAGGCGGCCGCGTACGCCTGGAAGTAGCTGCGCGCACGGTTGCGCTCGATGGTGTTGCTCCACTTCGGGACGTGCCACTCCAGCTCCACCGGCCCCTTGAGCGCGGTCTTGGGGAGGTTGATCTTGACGCTGTGGCCGGTGGCCTGGATGTAGCCGATGTCGACCAGACCGGCCAGCGCTGTGGTCCACAGCCGCGCGAGCGGCCCACCGCCCGTGTCGAGAGCCAGGTAGTCCTTGCCGTCGAACCACCGCGGTGACATGACCCAGCTGTACTTGCCGTCCAGGTCCCGTTTCTGCGGTTGCGGGTTGGTGTGCTGGTTCCACGGGTGGCGCCGGTCGACCGGATTGCCGAGCGGGTCGTGGGAGACGAAGGTCTCCTGCTCCTCCCAGTCGTTGTAGTACGACGAACCGAGCAGAATCCGGATGCCGAGGTTGATCTCCACCAGGTCAGTGGTGACCAGCTTCCCGTCGACGACCACACCGGGGGTGACATACATCTTGCGTCCCCAGTCGGTCATGTCCTTGTACTCGAAGTTGCAGTACTCCGGGTCCTGGAAGGAGCCCCAGCAGCCCAGCAGGATGCGCCGGTTGCCGACCTGCTCGTACCCCGGCAGGGCTTCGTAGAAGAAGTCGAAGAGATCGTCGTGCATCGGCACGACCTTCTTCATGAACTCGACGTACCGCTGGAGCCGGGTGATGTAGTCCGTCATCAGCTGAATGGTCGCCACGGTGCCTACGCCGCCGGGATACAGCGTGGAGGGATGGACGTGCCGGCCCTCCATCAGACAGAACATCTCCCGGGTCATACGGCTGACCTGGAGCGCCTCGCGGTAGAACTCGCCGGTGAACGGGTTCAGCGACCGCATGATGTCGCCGATGGTCTTGTACCCGTGGGCGTCGGCATGCGGTGAGGGGGTGCGGTTGGCCTGCTCCAGCACCCCTGGGTTGGTCTCCGCGACCATCTTCTCGCAGTAGTCGACCCCGACCAGGTTCTCCTGGAAGATGTTGTGGTCGAACATGTACTCCGCGGCCTCGCCGAGATTCACGATCCATTCGCCGAGGTGCGGCGGCTTCACCCCGTACGCCATGTTCTGCGCGTAACAGGAACACGTGGCGTGGTTGTCACCGCAGATTCCGCAGATGCGACTTGTGATGAAGTGCGCGTCCCGCGGATCCTTTCCCTTCATGAAGACCGAATAGCCGCGGAAGATGGAACTGGTGCTGTGGCACTCCGCGACCACCTTCTGCTTGAAGTCGATCTTCGTGTAGATGCCCAGGCTGCCGACGATCCGGGTAATGGGATCCCACGCCATTTCGACCAGGTCATTCTTTCCCCGGCCTCCTCCGGCACCCTTGTGCTGCGTCGCGGTCATTGCGCCGCCTCATCTTTCTGTCTGTTGCGGTGATTTCGCGGTCACTTACCAGGTGCGTGTGGCGCCGGTCTTGAGTTCCTTGCCAGGCTTACGCCATTTCGGTTCGCGGTCGAGGGTGTGGGTGGTGATGTGGCGCAGGCGCCGCATCGTCGACCCGTACAGTCCGACCGCGTTGGTCGAGAGCTTTCCGCCGGGGGGTTCGTCCATGAACGGCATGAACTTGTCCGGAAACCCGGGCATGGTGCAGCCGATGCAGATCCCACCGACGTTGGGGCAGCCGCCGATGCCGTTCATCCAGCCGCGCTTGGGCACGTTGCACTTGACCGTGGGGCCCCAGCAGCCCAGCTTGACGATGCACTTCGGCGAGCCGTACTCCGTCGCGAAGTCGGCCTGCTCGTAGTACCCGGCCCGGTCGCAGCCCTCGTGGACCGTCGCTCCGAACAGCCACGTCGGCCGCAGCGCGTCGTCGAGGGGGATCATCGGAGCCTGGTCGGTGGCCATGTAGAGCAGGTAGGTGAGTGTCTCCGACAGGTTGTCCGGCTGGATCGGGCAGCCGGGGACGCACACGATCGGGATGCCGGCCTTGGACTTCCAGTCCCAGCCCAGGTAGTCGGGGACCCCCATCGCGCCGGTCGGGTTGCCCGCCATGGCATGGATGCCGCCGTACGTCGCGCAGGTGCCGACCGCGACGATCGCGGTCGCCTTCGGGGCGAGCCGGTCGAGCCATTCGCTGGTGGTCATCGGCTGACCGGTGGCGGGATCGTTGCCGAATCCGCACCAGTACCCGTCGTCGTGCAGTTTCTCGTTCGGGATGGATCCCTCGACCACCAGGACGAACGGTTCCAGTTCTCCACGATCGGCCTTGAAGAACCATTCGAGGAAATCGTCCGCGCCGCCGTTGGGCCCGCACTCGAAATCGATGAGCGGCCAGTGGACGGCAACCTGCGGAAGTCCTGGCAGGGCGCCGAGTGCGATCTCCTCGATGCTCGGCTGAGTGGCGGCGGTCAGAGCGACCGAATCGCCGTCACAGCTCAGTCCGGCGTTGATCCACAGCACGTGGATCAGTGTGTCCTCCGCCTTTACCGCTTCCTCTGTCGGCATGGCAGTGCCGCCTTTCAGGATGACGGCCCACCGGCCATCGGCCCCCTGGATGGGTATGCGCACATTGCTACCATCACGCCTCGATTCGAGAGCATCGGCAACACGGGGAATTCCCGTCCCCGCCTCACCACCGGGGGCCGAATGACCGCCTGCGGTGGGCCGCTCGGGTGATCCGGCCGGGGGACCGGTCCGGTCGGACGGTGCCACGGCCCCTTCGTGGCCCTACGGTCGGAGCCACCCGCGGAAGGACGAGGCACCGGTGCACGAGCTGGCCATCACACAGAGCGTCGTCGACTCGGTGTGCGAACGCGCCGCGGGGCGTCCGGTCCGCTCGGTCCGCGTCCGCGTCGGTGTGCTCACAGCTGTGGTGCCCGAATCGATGCGGTTCTGCTTCGGCCTGGTCACGGAGGGAACGGCGGCCGAGGGCGCGCGGTTGGAGATCGATCAGCCGCCCGGCGCCGGCCGCTGTCGCACCTGTGCCGACGAATTCACCCTGACCGACCTGATTCTGCTGTGTCCCTGCGGCAGCGCGGATGTGGAGATCACATCGGGACAGGAACTGCAGATCGTCTCCATGAAAGTGGGCTGAACCATGTGCGGAACCTGCGGCTGTTCCGAGGAGTCCGGCGGGACCAGGATCGTCATGCTGCGGGAGGATGATGCACCCGACCATGGACATCCGCATCCTCATCCGCACAGGCATCTTCAGCCGAACGGCGCCGGCGAGACCGTCACCATCGAGCAGAAAGTGCTCGCCAAGAACGACCTTCTCGCGGCCCGCAACCGGACGTGGATGAGCGACCGCGGCGTCGTGGCCGTGAACATGATGAGCTCACCCGGCGCCGGCAAGACCACCCTGCTCGAACGCACCATCACCGATCTCCGCGGCCGCCGGCCGGTCGCGGTCGTCGAGGGCGATCAGGAGACCAGGATCGACGCCGACCGGATCCGCCGCACGGGCTGCGCCGTGGTGCAGGTGAACACCGGAGCGGGATGCCACCTCGACGCGGAGATGATGCAGGACGCGCTTACGGCGCTGTCACCGGCCGAGGGCTCGCTGCTCATGGTCGAGAACGTCGGGAACCTGGTGTGCCCCGCCCTGTTCGACCTGGGGGAGCGAACCAAGGTCGTGATCATCTCGGTCACCGAGGGCACGGACAAGCCGCTGAAGTATCCCTACATGTTCGCCGCCGCCGACCTGATCCTGATCAACAAGGCCGATCTGCTTCCCTACGTCGACTTCGACGTCGAGCAGTGCGTGCGGCACGCTCGCTCGGTGAACCCGGACGTGCGCGTGCTCACGGTTTCCGCGACCACCGGCGAGGGTCTGGCCCACTGGTACGACTGGCTGGCGCAGCAGCTGTAGCCGCTCCGCCGCCGGACCGCGGTCAGCCCGGGGGACGTGGGGTGTGCTGGGCAGCTGCGACGGACGCCGGGCGTTCCTTGCGGACAAAGGCCCGTCGCAGCCCGTGGTACGGGTGGTGCGGGTCCGCGAAGATCCGCTGCATGTGGGCGAGTTCGGCCTCACGGTACGGGGTGAGGTCGACGCGGTCCCGCTCCGCCTTCTTCGTGTTGATACGGGACTGCGTCGCGGGCAGGGCGGCCAGGCGGGTCGCCAGGGGGCAGACCTCGGAGTCGAACGACCTGGGAGCGCATTCGATCCTCCTGTCGATCAGCCCGAGCCGCAGTGCCGCCGCAGAGCTGACCGGCAGGGCGTCCCGCATCAGCCGGTCGGCCGTCGCCGCACCCACCCGACGCGGCAGGGTGTACGTCCAGTACTCCGACCCGTACAGCCCCATCAGGCGGTAATGCGGATTGAGCACCGCGCCCGCCCTGCACCACACCTCGTCGGCGGCGAGGGCCAGCATCACCCCGCCCGCCGCGGCGTTCCCGGCCAGGGCGGAGACGACGAGCCGGTCCGTGGTGGTCAGCACCGCTTCCACCAGGTCGTCCATGGCAGTGATGTTGGCCCAGGACTCGGCGCCAGGATCGGCCGCCGCCTCGATGACGTTGAGGTGGATGCCATTGGAGAAGAAGTCCCGGCCGCCGCCGACGACCAGCACCGAGGTGGGCCGGGAGCAGGCGAACCGGTAGGCGCTCAGCAGGCGTTGGCACTGTTCGGTGCTCATCGCGCCGCCGCGGAACGAGAACGACAGGAAGCCGGTCCCGGCCTCCTCCCGGTAGCCGATCTCGGACCAGGTGTCCTCGTGTCCGGTCCTGTGCAGCGGAGCCGGCCGCTCCGGCACCGCGGACAGCCTGCCGGCCAGCGCCGAGGTGGCAGGGAGCTTGAAGGTGGCCGGACCGCCCGGCTCCCGCCGGGGCCGCAGCTCGGGGATCCATACCGCGCCGTCGGTGGTCGCCCGGCAGATCGCGCCGTCCCGGGTGGCGACCAGTTCGCCCGGACGACCGCTCAGACGGGGCTCGGGATGCCCGCCGTGCAGGAACCACTCGCCGCCCAGCAGATCGTCGAGCACACCGGGTTGAGAGTCCGCCGCCCTGAGTTTGCGGACCACCGTCGCGGTGGAGTCCGACTGCCAGTCGATGCGGCGCAGCGACTGGCGGAACAGAGGGTGGCAGCCCTCGCCGGTGCCGGAGGCCTGCGGCACCGGGGTGTACGTCCCGGACACGAAGCGCCCGACCGCCAGGAGCACGGCCTGCGCGGCGGCGTCCGAGACCTCGTTGCGGTACAGGTCGCTCTTGCCCACCGGGGGCAGCGAACAGGGCACGGACGCCCACACGTCGCCCGCGTCCATCTCCGCGTTCGCCTGTAGGACCGTGACGCCCCAGCTGTCCGCCTCCCCGTGGACGGCCCAGTCGAGGGAGGAGGGCCCCCGGTCGCCGACCGGCCCCGGATGGACGATGAGGCAGGTGTGGACCGACCACACGTCCCTCGGAATCGCGGTCTTGAGATACGGGGCCACGACGAGGTCCGGGGACTCCCGGCGCACAGCGTCCAGGGCGCGGCCGTCCTCGTGCACGAGCTGCACGGCCACGGAGTGCCCGTGGTCCGTGAGCTCGGCCCGGACACGTTGCGTGAGGCTGTTGAAGGCGCTCGCGAGAAGCAGGATGTGCACGGCGGTCTCCCGGTGGCTGCGGTCCTCTCCGGTCGAGCGGAGCGCAAATTCTCGCTCACCGGGGCGTACTCGCCCGGAAAGTCCCAGGATTTCACTCGAAGGTGCACACAGTGGACGGGTGGCCGACACGCCTGTCGGATCGCCGTCCCAGTGGGCTCAGCCGCAGCCGTGACCCATGTCGACGGTGCGCATTGGGAATTGGGATCCGTGCTGACGCTGCGCGGCGAGCAACGGCAAGAAACGAAGGAAACTTATTCAGCGAGACGATGTAAAGGATCAACAAGAGTCCAGGAACGGCAAGGACTTCTTCGACCAATCCTGAGAAAACGATTGCTCACTCGGGGGCTGGGCGCGTACCGTCGCGCCTTGCCCAGGAACGTGGGTCACGACTGCCCCGGTCACCGAGCGTATACGTACCCCCTGCGGCCCTGGTCCGTGAGCGAACCGTTCAGTTTCGCGAAGGAGCGCGTACATGAGACGAGCCCATCAGACCATTTCCGTCCACCCAGGACTGTTGACGATCCTCGTGGCAGCACTGCTGCTTCTGCTGCCCACCTCGCCACCGGCTCATGCGAACGCAGGTGACGCCCCGTCGGCGTCTGCCGTCGCGCAGCCAGACGCGGCGGCCGCCTCCGGCGCCGTGCTGCGCAATGGAACCGGCCTCTACCCTCGCGTCGTCCGACTGGCGCATTCGGGCTCCGCGAACGGCCAGCTGGTCGCCTCCGTGGTTGATTTCGACGCTCAAGGCGGCGTCGGCGTGATCTATCGGAGCGCGGACAACGGTGCGACCTTCAGTGAAGTCGGTCAAATTCATGATCCCGCCGCGGCCACGGGCCTCTGCTGTTCCAGCCTGTTCGAACTGCCGAATCCGATCGGTTCGATGCCCGCCGGCACGTTGCTGTGGGCGGCTTCGGTCGGCCAGGACCAGCCCAACCGCCGGATGGCCATCAACGTGTGGCAGAGCCGGGACCAGGGTTCCAACTGGTCGTTCCTGTCGGCCTGTGCGGCAGCCGCCAACACCGGCGGCCTCTGGGAACCGGCGCTGCACGTCAACAAGGCAGGCGACCTGGTGTGCCACTACGCCGACGAGACCGACCCCGCACGTCACAGCCAGTCCCTGCAGGAAAGGTTCTCCTCGGACGGCATCAACTGGAGCGCGCCTCATCCCACCGTGGCACTGGCCGATGCAAGGCTGCGGCCAGGCATGGCGACCGTGGCGCAACTGGCCAACGGCAGCTACTACATGACGTACGAGGTCTGCGGCACCGGCGACCGGTACGACTGTGCCGCCCGCTACCGGACGTCCGCCGACGGCGCCAACTGGGGGCCGCCCGCCGACATCGGCCCGCTGATCAGGACGGCCATCGGGCAGTACTTCGCCCACGCCCCCGTCGTCTCCTGGCTGAACAACGGCACCTCGACCGGCCGGCTCGTACTGGTGGGTCAGCAGTTCCGTGAGGCGAGCGGGGCGCTCGCCACGACCAGCGGCAGAACCGTACTGGTCAACACCGAGGGCGGCGGAGGAAATTGGTTCCCCATCGTCGCCCCGGTCGCGGTGCCCTCACCGGATGCGAGCTACTGCCCCAACTACAGCTCGGCGCTGCTGCCCTCCATCGACGGCACACGCCTGCTGGAGATCGCTACCGACTATGACGGCACGGTCTGCAAGCCGTACTACGCTACGGGTTCGGCTCAGGGGACCGGCGACTGGACAGGCGCCGGACTGTCCTCGGGCAACACCTACCGGCTGATGAATGTGATCAGCGGTCACTGTCTGGATGTGGCGGCCGACTCACGAGTGGCCGGAGGCAACATCCAGCAGTGGAGTTGCAACGGTCTGGGGCCACAGAACTTCGCGTTCACCCAGCGGACCACCGGACAGTTCACACTGACCGGCCAGAACAGCGGACTGTGCGTAGCAGTGGACGGCGCGAGTACACAGCCGGGAGCCAACGTCAGCCAGCAGAGATGCGACGGCTCCGCGGCTCAGAGCTGGCAGCCGCTCAACCAGGGCGACGGATACTGGACGCTGCGCAATACCAACAGCGGACTGTGTCTGGATGTAGCCGGTGGATCGACCGCGCCGGGCGCGAATGTCCAGCAATGGACATGCAACAAGCTCGCACCGCAGATCTGGAAGCTCGAACGGCGGTAGCCCGCCTCGGGCAGTGATGGTTGTGGCCTGGCCGGTTACCCGGCCAGGCCACAATCACCTGGATCTACCCGCTGAAGTAGGCCTCCAGCTCACCGATGGAGGTGAAGGTGCGGGTGCCGCCAGGGACGCCGATGATGCGCACTCCGTCCCCGGCGACCGCATTGAAGGCGAGCTCATACGTGCGGTTCGGACCCGCGCTCGCGTTGTACGGGTAGGAGGGCGTTGTACTGAGACCGCCGACGTCAGTCCAGGCGCCGTTGTTGCGTACCTGGACCCGCAGGCCCTGGGCGAACCAGCCGCCGTCACTGAACATGTTGCCCGTGGTGTAGCGGACCTTGTTCACCGTGTACGTACGCGGCCACGTGTACCCCCACCAGCTGGCGCTCTTGTTCTCGTCGTTCCAGTCGTCCTCCGACTGCGTACGGTTGCCGTTGTTGTAGAACGAGGTGTTGCCGAAATGCGCGGTGCGCTCGATACCCACAGTGCCGGCTTCCCGGGCGAGGTTACGAGCCGGGTCTGCGGCGTTTCCCGGGGTTGACGGGACCGTGGGCTCCAGACGGAGCTTGCGCAGGGAGTAGGTGTACGACCAGTGGTCGCCGCTGGGAACACCGCCTCCGCACGGGCAGACGTTGGACTGCATCCACATCGATTTTCCGTCGGCGCTGATGTACTTCGACGGGATCGTGGTCGCGTAGCCGCCGTGCTTGGCATGGGTCCACGGATAGCCGCCGAAGTCCTTGGTCGCGAAGTGACGCCACGGCCCCCACGGGTTCGGTGCTTCGTAGAACTCGAACGTGTACTCCGACCACGAGGTGTATATGTAGCGGTTCAGGGGCTTGTTGTACACGACACCGCCCTGGCTGATCACGCTCAGATCGCGTGCCCTGCCGCCGGTGTACACGCTCTGATAGATGTGCCGGTCGTCGTGGAGCACCGGCGTCCGGCGGCTGATGTCCGAGGACCACGTCGGATTTCCGGAGGTGTCGGAGCCGCTGACGAACTCCCAGGCGGATCGGTTCTGGACGGCACCGCGGGGGACACGGCCGAGATAGACATCGGCCGGGTCCGGCACGATATCGCTGTAGGAGTCCCGCCAGTTGTGGTCGAGGCCGTAGGCGTAGACGTATCCGTCCGGTGCGTTCGCGTAGGCCTTTCCGTAGTCCAGGAACATCACGGTGCTGAACACGCCGTTGCCGAACATGGGAGCCGAGCGGTCCCAGGTCCAGGTCCGGCCGTGGTCGGTCGACCTGGCGATGGTCGCCGCCGGTGCGTCGTTGAAGTCGTACGAGAGGTCCTGTACGGCCAGGTACAGATCACCGCCCACACAGGCCATGCCGGTGGGCTTGCGGTTGTGGTTGGCCGTCCATGTCTGGCCGACGGCGTTGCCCTGGGCCAGAGTCGTCCCCGAGAGGTTGCCGGGAGTGCCCGATATGCGGGCGACACCGATATCGCTGAACGAGGCATTGAAACCCACGCCGTCTCCGTAGGCGCTGTAGACGTGGTCGTCGTCGGACCAGCAGTTGGGCCACAGATCACCGTGGTCGACGTTGTCGCCCACGGCCGGAGCCCCGACTGTCGCGCCTGAGTCGACCTGCACGGTGGAGAAGAACGAACTCGCGGGCGGCGAGCCCGCCGGGCCCGCTTCCTGCGCCACGGCCGGGCCACCCGGCGGTGCGCCGACAGGAGGGTCAGCGGCGGGCGGGGCGCCGGTGGCGAGCGGCGCGAGGCTGCCCGTCATGGCGAAGGCGAGAAGAGCGGAGGCCGTGGCGCGACCGATGGTGCGCCGTGCTGCTGAGCGTCGTGGTGCCGAACGTCGTGCCCTGCGCATGGGGCGGCTCCTTGGAGGCAATGGCGCGAGAAATGGATTTCAGCGCAAGGTACGGCTGCGATGCGGGGTGGTCAATGTTCTGTGCTGACTCAGACGTCCACCGTGAGAAATCGATTCCACTGACCGGTGTCGCTGCCGCGGTGCAGCGGTGCTGCCACGCCGCGTCTGCGATGATCGGTCATCGAGGACGAGGCAGGGGAGCGGGGGACCGATGGTGACCATCCACGATGTCGCGCAGCGCGCCGGCGTCTCGGCGGCGACGGTGTCCCGGGTGGTCAACGGGCAGGCGAACGTGGCTCCTGCGCTGGCCGAGCGGGTACGTGCTGCGATTCGCGAGCTCGACTACCGGGGCAACGCGGCTGCCCGGAATCTGCGGCGGAACCGAAGCAGCCTGTGGGCTGTCGTGATCTCGGACATCGGCAACGCGTTCTTCACCTCGCTGGTGCGCGGGATCGAGGACGTGGCAGCACCCCTCGGCTTCTCGGTCGTGTTGTGCAACACCGATGACAATCTGGGCAAGGAAGGCCAGTACATCGATGCCGCCCTGGCCGAGCAGATGGCTGGAGTCGTCATCTCACCGTCCGGCAGCGCGCAGCACATCAAACGGCTCCTGGCGGCCGGTACGCCGGTGGTGGCCATCGACCGAGTGCTGAAGGGTGCCGCCGTGGACACGGTGGTGGTGGACAACGAAGGCGGCGCCGAGGCCGCGGTGACCCATCTGTTCGAGAGCGGCTACGAGCGGATCGCGTGTATCACCGGCCCTGTCGGCGCGACCACCGCGGACCGCAGGCTCGACGGATATCGACGGGCGCTGGAGGCGCGTGGTCAGCGCCCGTCGGAGAGGCTGATCCGGCGGGCCGACTTTCGTGAACAGGGCGGCCACGACGCCATGGCCTCGTTGCTGGACGAAGCGCCCGACCTGGACGCCGTGTTCGCCGGAAACAACCTGATGACCATCGGGGCGCTGGGGTGCCTGGTGGAGCGCGGGATCTCCGTGCCCGGTGAGCTGGGAGTGATCGGGTTCGACGACATTCCGTGGGCCGGTCTGGTGAGGCCCTCGCTCAGTACGGTCGCGCAGCCGACGTACGAGCTGGGCCGTACCGCGGCGGAACTTCTCTCCGCGCGCCTCGCCCGGCCGGCCCGTCCCGTCTCCACGGTCACACTCAGCACGGAACTGCGGGTGCGGGAGAGCTCGGTGCGATCGCCCGGCTGAGCACCCCGGCATCCGCCGGGGGTGCTCCGCGTGGCGCGTCCCCGGGACCGGCCGGCGGGCCGGGCGTACTCTCCCGAATCTGCAGAACGCTGCGCAGTACGACCGTCTGCAGCGGTCCCTGCTTGCCGGCGATCCGGTCCTGGAGCAGACAGGCCGCCGTCCAGCCCAGATCGTACGACGGTAGTCCGACGGTGGTCAGCGCCGGCCGTACGAGTGGAGCCCAGGGAACGTCACCGAAGGACAGCACGCCGAACTCCGTGGGCGGGATGCCTGCTTCACCCAACGCCTGCAGTACGCCGACTGTCATGAGGTTGTTCGCCACGAAGACGCAATCCGGCCTCGTCGGCCCTGCGAGCAGGTCCGCCATCGCCCGGTAACCCCCCTCGACCTTGAAGTCGGCGTACCGGGTGTAGGCGTGCGACAGCTCATCCGCGTCCGCCCCGGTGGGGCCCGGCTGCGCCCGACGGTAGTCCCGGAGGGCCACTCGGTATCCGCTGAGACGTTCCTCGGCGGTCGACAGCCCGGCCGGACCGGTGATGCAGGCGATGCGCCGGTATCCGCGCCGCAGCAGATGTGCTGTTGCCTCTTCGCCGCCGTGTTCGTTGTCCACCATGACGGCGTCGATGTTGGCGCCCTGTGGGCGGCGGTCCACTGCCACCACGGGTATTCCGCGTTTCTCCAGCGCCGACAGGTCGGTTCGGCTGTGTGAGGCGGCGGCCACGATGACCCCTGCCATCTGCTCTCCCAGTGCGATGTCCAGGTAGCGCCGCTCCTTGTCGACGTCCTCATCGCTGTTGCACAGCACGACCGACAGGCTCGTCTCCTGGGCGGCGTCCTCGACGCCTCGCGCCAGCGCGGTGAAGAACGGGTTCTCGATGTCCGGGATGATCAGGCCGATGACGCTCCCGCGCTGTTTGCGCAGCGACCGGGCGACTCTGTTGGGGGCGAACCCCAGGCCGGTCGCGACCCGACGCACTCGTTCGGCCCGTTCGGCGGTCACCCGGCCCCCGTTGAACACGCGGGAGACGGTGGCAGGGGAGACTCCGGCCAGCCGGGCCACGTCATTGATCGTCGTCATGGGTCTGGTGGCTCCCTTGGTCCCGAGCGGTTGTGCGCACCTCTTGACACTCTGGAACCCGAACCCTACGGTCACGAGAAATGGATTTCAAGACGCCTCGGATTCATCCTTCCCTGGCCACTCCATGAACCGCCATCCACGCCTGCTGCCCTTAGGGAGCGCGGTCTCTGTGGGTGGGAAAACGATTTCATCCCAGGAGTAATGACGATGATCTCTGGACTGGACACGCTTGCGCTGCGGACCAGCGCGGTGAGCCGATCCATCACCGCCGAGAATCCGACCGGTGCCAAGGGGGCCGGTGGCATGGCATCCGAGGGCACCGGTGCCGTCGCGGCGAGTCTGCTCGGTGTGGGGTGGAAGGTCTCACCCAGCATCGACATTCCGGCCGGCGAAACAGTAACTCTCGCCGACATAACGGGCTCGGGGACGATCCGGCACATCTGGTGCACGACAGCACCGCACCGCGCCTGGCGCGGCACCGTGCTGCGCATGCACTGGGACGATGAGGAGACACCCGCGGTCGAGGTGCCGCTCGGCGACTTCTTCTGCAACGGCTGGAACGCGTTCAGCCAGGTGTCCTCGGTCCCTGTCGCGGTGAATCCCAGTGGCGGGTTCAACGCCTACTGGCCGATGCCGTTCCGCAGCGCCGCCAGGATCACCCTGGAGAACCTGTCGGCCGAGACGGTCACGCTCTACTACCAGATCGACTACGAGCTGGCGGATGTCGACGACGACGCCTCCTATTTCCACGCCCAGTGGCGCCGCAGTCACCCTGTTCCGTACGGCGATGTCCACACTCTGCTCGACGGAGTCACCGGCGCCGGACACTACGTCGGCACCTATCTGGCCTGGGGGGTCAACAGCCCTGGCTGGTGGGGCGAGGGCGAGGTCAAGTTCTACCTGGACGGGGACGACGAGTTCCCCACCATCTGCGGCACCGGCACCGAGGACTATTTCGGTGGTGCCTGGAACTTCGATGTTCCGGGACAGGGCTACACCGCGTACACCACGCCCTATTTGGGACTGAACCAGATCCTGCGCCCGGACGGGCTCTACAGCAGCCAACAGCGCTTCGGTATGTACCGGTGGCATCTGCCCGATCCCATCCGGTTCTCGGCCGATCTGCGGGTGACAGTGCAGAGCCTCGGCATCGGACCGGGCAACGGCAACGGGCTGCCCCACCGTTACCGGCACACCAGCGACGACATCGCCGGCACCGCTCTGTTCTACCTCGACGCGCCCGGCTCAGGTGCCTCTCGCCCGGCCGCCCCCACCCTCCTGGACCTCGAAGTCGACTGAACCCCGGACCGCAACTCCCACTCAACGGACCTCTAACAAAGGACAGGAGCACACGTCATGCTCCAGCACGGCAATGAAGCCGCGCCCCACCGACTGTCCCGGCGGCACTTCCTCACCACCACCGCGGCGGCTGCGGCAGCCGTCGCAGGACCCGCTCTGCTCACCGGCTGCACGACGGCTGAGGCCACCGGCGGAACTCTGAAGTTCTGGAACTTCTACGGGCCGCAGAACAGCCCCAACCCGGCGCTCAACGACCAGAGCAAGTGGTTCACCGACATGGTGGACAAGTGGAACGCCACGCACGAGGTGAAGATCGAACTGGTCTACTCGCCGCCCAGGATCTACCAGACCGGCTCGAAGCTGCCGACCGCCTTCGCCGCGGGGGAGGGGCCGGACATCTTTCTGCTGAGCCCCGGTGACTTCCTCCGCTACTACAACGGCGGCGTCCTGGAGGAACTCACGCCTTACATGGACGCGGAGGCCGTGGCGGACTTCGGCACCACTCTGGCCAGCCGCACGGTCGACGGCAAGGTCTACGCACTGCCCATGGAGGTGGAGCCGCTTGCGATGTTCTACGACGTCGCCGCGTGGGAGAAGGCGGGTCTCTCCGAGGGGGACATACCCACAACCTGGGACCAGATGCTCGACGCGGGCGACAAGCTCCGCAGCAGGACCCGCGCCGGTCTGATCTTCGAAACGGGCCCGGGTTACTTCCAGAACTTCACCTGGTATCCGTGGATGTGGCAGGGCGGCGGTGACGTCCTCGACCAGTACGGCAACCCGGCCTTCGACTCCGCGGCGACCCGCCAGGCCCTCCAGTTGTGGTCGGACGCGATCCGTCACGGCATCGCACCGCGCACCTTGCCGGCTGCGGGTGATGTGGTCGGCGCCTTCCAGGGCGGCAACGTCGGCATGTGGCAGAACGGCATCTGGAACGTCGCCGCGTTCAAGGGCATCGCCCCCAAGTTCCAGTACGGCGTCTTCAAACTGCCTGTGCCCGACGGTGGCACGTACACCACCACCCTGGGCGGCTGGTCCTTCTGCGCCAACGCCCAGGGACGGAACCCGAAGGCCGCTGCCGAGTTCTGCGCCTGGGCGCTCGGCACGATGAACGACGACTGCATCGACCGGATGACCGACTGGTGCACGCGTGCCAAGTCGGACGTCGCTCCGCGTACCTCCGCTCTCGAACGGGGAGCGGCCAAGGGCGGTTACGACCTCGGAGCGATGAAGGTGTTCAAGGACGACGTCTTCCCCGGCGGGCGCGCGGAGCCGCGCTACCCACCCGTGGTCTACAAGGCGATCTCCGATGCCATCCAAGGCACCATGCTCGCCGGGCGCGGTGTGGCCTCCGAGACGGAGCGCGCCGCTGAATCGATCGCCGCGTACACGAAGAGCTACAAGGGGGCGAGCCTGGTATGAGCAGCCTCACCGCACCGGGCCGTACGGCTGCGGCCAAGGCGGACACGCCGGCCGCCGACCGGAGACGGCTGAGCCGTAAGCACCGTGAATGGATCGCCGCAGGACTGTTCCTCGCACCCGACGTCCTCGGGCTGCTGGTCTTCGTCGGGATCCCGATGATCCTCTCCGTGGCCCTGGGCTTCTTCCAGGTCAGCGGATTCGGCAGCTACACCTGGGTCGGACTCGGCAATTACGAGCGCATGATGTCCGATCCACTGTTCTGGGAATCGCTGAAGACCACCGCGATCTATGTGCTGGTCCTGGTTCCCCTGCTGTTCGTGGTCAGCCTCGGCCTCGGTCTGCTGGTCAAGCAGAAGCTCCCGGGCATGGGCGTCTACCGCACCGCACTCTTTCTGCCGTATGTCATCAGCCTCGTCGTCGTCGGACTCCTGGGGAAGTTCCTGCTCGACGACCAGGTCGGGGTGGTCAATCGCGCGATGGAGGCGGTGGGCCTGGGCGGACAGTCCTGGCTCGGCGACCCCTCGCTCGCTCTCGCCTCCGTCATCGCCGTCACCACCTGGGTGATGATGGGCTACTACATGATCATTTTCCTCGCGGGGCTCCAGGAGATCCCCCAGGAGTACTACGAGGCGGCGAAGATCGACGGCGCCGGCCCGTGGACCTCGTTCCGGAAGGTCACCTGGCCGCTGTTGCGCCCGACCAGCTTCTTCGTGCTGCTGATGTCGACCGTCGCGGCCATTACCGGAGGACTCGACCTCGTCTACGTCCTCACTCAGGGCGGACCGGCCAACAGCACATCACTGGCGATCTACTACATCTATCAGCAGGCGTTCGTTTTCGGAGAATACGGCTACGCCTCCGCCATGGGCTCGTTCCTCGTGCTCATCATGGTGATTCTCTCCGCAGTCATCTTCAAGTTCACGCGAGGCGGGAGGTTCGACGATGGCGAGTAACTCCACCGGCATCATGCGGCGGCGACCGGTAGCGGGGCGTGCCTGGCTGACCCTGCTGGCCGCGGTGCTGTCCCTGGTGAGCGTCTTCCCCGTGCTGTACATGGCGATCTCGTCGTTCAAGACCCGAGCCCAGGTCACCGACGGGCGCCTGATCCCCGATCAGTTCACCGTACAGAACTTCGTCTACGTCTTCACGGAAGTGCCCTTCGCCCGCTACCTGTTGAACAGCTTTCTGGTGTCCGCGATCGTCACTGTCGTGGCCTTGCTGTTCCACTCGATGGCGGCCTACGCACTCGCCCGGCTGCGTTTCCCCGGCCGGGAAGCGCTCTTCGCGACGATCTTCTCCACCCTGCTGATCACCGCACCCGTGGTGCTGATACCGCTGTTTCTCGTGGCCGGTCAACTCGGCATCCTGGACAGTTACGCGGGGCTGATCATCCCGGCCGTCTTCAACGCGTTCGGCATCTTCCTGCTGCGCCAGTTCTACCTGGGCCTGCCCCGTGAACTGGAGGAGGCCGCCATCATCGACGGGTGCGGCCACTGGCGCGTCTACTGGAACGTCGTCCTGCCCCTGTCGCGCCCGGTTCTCTCCGCGCTCGCCGTGTTCTTCTTCCTGGCCAACTGGAACTCCTTCGTCTGGCCGCTGGTCGCCACCAACGACCCGAACCTGACCGTGGTCCAGCTCGGCATCTCCTCGTTCCAGAGCCAGTACGGCGCGAACTGGAACTTCGTCCTGGCCGCGGCCACCGTGGCCGCGCTCCCGATGCTGGCGCTCTTCTTCGCCTTTCAGCGCCAGATCGTCGAGTCCATCAAGACGTCCGGACTCAAGTAGTCGCTCAGCGGCCCTCTGGCCGGCAGCGGGAGTCCCGGATCTCATCACCAGCACAACGATCGCAAGGAGGTGCGCGCATGCCTCGCAGCGCAGTCATCGGCGTGGACATCGGCACGTCGAGCAGCAAAGGCGTCCTCGTGGACACGAACGGTGTCGTCCTCGGCTCGGCCGTCCGGGCCCACACCGTCGAGCGCCCGGGGCCGGGCAGATTCGAGATGGACCCGGACGTCTGGTGGAACGAGTTCGTCTCCCTGGCCCGCGAGCTGACCGAGAAGGCCGACGCCGACATCGACATCAGCGCGGTCGGGCTGAGCGGCATGGGCCCCTGCGTCCTGCTCACCGATGCGCAGGACGTACCCCTGAGACCGGCCATCCTCTACGGCATCGACACCCGGGCGACCGAGCAGATCGAGCATCTGGAGCAGCGGTTCGGCGCGGACGCCATCATGCGCCGCTGCGGATCAGGCCTGTCCTCGCAGGCGGCGGGCGCCAAGATCGCCTGGGTCGCGGACGAGGAGCCGGAGGTGTTCGCCCGCGCCCGCCGCCTGTACATGCCCAGTTCGTGGCTCGTGCACCGGCTCACCGGGGCGTATGTGCTCGACCACCATTCAGCGAGTCAGTGCACCCCGCTCTACGACACCCATGCCCACGACTGGTACGCCCCCTGGGCGCAGGAGATCGCTCCGCGGCTCGACCTTCCGCCCCTGCAGTGGCCGGGCAGTGCGGCGGGCTTCGTGTCCGTCGCAGCCGCCGCCGAGACAGGTCTGCCCGTCGGCATCCCGGTGATCACCGGAACGATCGACGCCTGGGCGGAGGCCGTGAGCGTCGGGGCGCAGGGCCCGGGCGACCTCATGCTGATGTACGGAACGACGATGTTCCTCATCCACACCGTGCCGGATCTGCTCACCAGCCCAGCCCTGTGGAGCACCGTCGGCGCCATCCCGGGAACACGCAATCTGGCCGCCGGCATGGCGACGTCGGGGGCCATCACGAACTGGTTGCGCGAGCTGTTCGGTTCGCCCGACTACGCCGAACTGCTGCACCTCGCCGAACTCTCGGGGCCCGGGGCCAACGGCCTCCTGATGCTGCCCTACTTCGCGGGCGAACGGACACCTCTCATGGACCCGGATGCCCGCGGTGTGATCGCCGGTCTCTCCCTCTCCCACACGCGCGGCGATCTCTACCGGGCCGCGCTCGAGGCGACCGCATACGGCGTGCGGCACAACATCGAGGCGATCGAGGCGGCAGGAGGGAACATCCAGCGGGTCGTCGCGGTCGGCGGCGGCACCCGCGGAGGGCTGTGGACCCAGCTCGTCTCCGACATCACCGGGCGCGGACAGGAAGTGCGCGAGACGACGATCGGCGCCAGTTACGGGGGAGCGCTGCTCGCCGCGCAGCTCGTCGGCGACGCATCGGTCGACGCATGGAACCCGGTGAGGGAAGTGGTGGTTCCGCGTACCGGCACGAGTGCCCGGTACGCGGAGCTGTACGACCTCTACCGACGCCTCTACCCCGCGACCGCCGACGTGGTGCACGCCCTCGCGGCCGGCCAGCAGCGCTGAGCGCTGCGCGAGCGGCAGCCGGCTGCTGAACCTCCCTACCTGATCAAAGGAGTCACCTCTCATGACCGCGTATTCCATGCCCCGGATCGCCGAGGCGCCCGTCGCCGAGCCCGATGTCGTCTACACCGTGGCGAGTGGGGACCTCCGGCCGAGCGCGAATGTCACCGGCTGGCCGACGCAGCAGCGCCTGGAGGCGGATCTGGCCGCCGCGATCAGCGCCCTCGGCTGGAAGGTCCGCCGGGGCCACGAAGTCGACCCGGTCAAGGGCCACGGGTTCATCGACAGCCAACGGGCCGGCATCGAGGTCTTCAAGCACCTTCCGGCCGACGCCCCGCTCATCGTCGTGGAGGGCGTCTGGCAGTACAGCCACCACGTGCTGGCCGGGCTCCGCAGCCACCGCGGCCCGATCCTCATCGTGGCGAACTGGAGCGGGGAGTACCCCGGACTCGTAGGGCTCCTCAACCTGGCAGGCAGCCTCACCAAGGCGGGCATTGCGTACTCGGCGTTGTGGAGCAAGGACTTCACCGACCAGTGGGCGCTGCGGGGACTGAAGACCTGGCTCGATTCCGGCACCCTGACCCACGAGACCGGCCATGTGCGTGATCTGCCCGCGCTGCCGCCGAGTGCCGAGACCGATCTGGGCGAGTCCCTGGCCCAGCAGCTCAGGGCGGAGAAGGCCATCATCGGGGTCTTCGACGAAGGCTGCATGGGGATGTACAACGCCATCTTCGACGACGAACTCATCAACCCTCTCGGAATCTACAAGGAGCGGCTCTCACAGAGCGCCCTCGTCGCGGAGATGAACCAGGTCAGCGACGAGGAGGCGGCGGGGATCCGCAGCTGGCTCGACCGGGCCGGCCTGACCTTCCACACCGGCACCGACGAGGCCACGGAACTGACGGATGCCCAGCTGCTCAGTCAGTTCAAGATGTACATAGCGGCCTTGCGGATCTCCGACGACTTCGGGCTCGACGCGGTAGGAATCCAGTATCAGCAGGGGCTCAAAGACACCGTGCCGGCCAGCGACCTGGCCGAGGGGCTGCTCAACAACGTCGAGCGGCCCGAGGTGCTCAGCCGGGACGGTTCACGAGAGCTCTACCCAGGAGTGCCGCTCCCGCACTTCAACGAGGTCGACGAAGGGGTGGCGGTCGACTCGCTTGTCACCAACCGGGTATGGACGGCGATGGGCCTGGACCCGGCGACCACCCTGCACGACATCCGCTGGGGAGAGGAGCACGACGGTCAGTTCGTGTGGGTCTTCGAGATCTCCGGATCGGTCCCGGCCTCGCACAACGGCGGCTACGGCAAGTCGTGGAGCATGCGCCAACCCCCCATGTACTTTCCGCTCGGCGGCGGAACGCTTAGCGGTGTCTCCAAGCCCGGCGAAGTCGTATGGTCCCGCGTTTTCATCATGGACGGTACGTTGCACGTGGACCTTGGCCGCGCCACCGCGCTCGACCTTCCGGAAGAGGAGACCCGGCGTCGTCTCGACGCCACGACGCCGCAATGGCCCATCATGCACGCGGTGATGCACGGGGTCAGCAGGGACCAGTTCATGGCGCGTCACCGGGCGAACCACCTCAATGTCGTCTACGCGCCGGACGCCGCGACCGCGGACAAGGCGCTGTTGGCCAAGGCCGCCATGTTCGCCGAACTCGGAGTCGCCGTGCATCTGTGCGGTGAGGTAGCCGTTTGATGTCAGCACCGTAGTAGGTCGCTCGAAGGGCCCGGTCGCTCCTGGAGCCTGCTGCCGGGACCGCCGTGCGGATCGCCTCCGCCGGACCAGGCCATAGACTCGTGCCCCTCACAGCGAGGGGACCTGTCCATGCGACGAGTGCGGCTGAAGGACGTGGCTGAGCACGCCGGAGTGTCCATCAAGACGGTCTCCAACGTGGTACGTGGTGAGGGCCGGGTTGCTGAGTCCACCCGGGCGCGCGTGCTGCACTCCCTGGATGCACTGGGATACCGCCCCCACGCCTCGGCCCGCCACCTGCGGACCGGCCGCAGCGGCATCATCGCTTTCGCCGTCCCGGAGCTGAGCAGCTCGTACTTCGCCGAACTGGCCGCCGAGGTGATCTCCGCGGCCAAGGCGCAGTCCTGCACCGTCCTGATCGAGGAGACCGGAGGCGACCCGCACGAAGAACTTCGGGTCGCCTCCGGTCTGAGTGAGTCGCTGATCGATGGTGTACTGCTGAGCGCGTTGTCGCTGGACCAGTCGGCTCTGGCGGCCCGTCCGCGCGGTGTTCCCCTCGTCCTGCTCGGTGAGCGTGACTACGACGTCCTGGCCGACCACGTACTGATCGACAACGTGGGCGCGGCGCGTGAGGCCACCGAGCATCTGATCGGGCTCGGCCGTCGTCGTATCGCGGCGATCGGCGCGCAGCGCGGCGCGACCCAGGCGACCGCCCATCAGAGGCTGCGGGGCTATCAGGAGGCCTTGTACGCGGCCGGTGTGCCCTACAACCCGGCGCTGACGCCCTACGTCACGGCGTACCGCCAAGCAGATGGTGCCGAGGCCATGCGCACGCTCTGTGACCTGCCGGAGCGTCCGGACGCCGTCTTCTGCTTCAACGACCTGTTGGCGGCAGGCGCGCTCCGTACCGCCGCCGACCGCGGGTTGTCGGTCCCCGCGGATTGCGCTGTGGTGGGCTTCGACGATGTCGAGCAGTCGCGTTACTCGGTGCCGTCGCTCAGCTCGGTCGCCCCCGACAAACGGCAGCTGGCGACCTTGGCGGTCGATGTGCTGCTGCGTCGTGTGGCCGGCGGAGCCGACGAAGCTCCCGAGATCTACTACGCGGACCACCGTCTCGTGGTCCGGGAAAGCAGCACAGTGCTCGCGTAATCCGCGCGCTACAACGCTGTATCCCCTGCCGTGAAGGCCACCACGTGGGCGTCGTAGTTCCCGGCTCGGTCGGCGTCCGCAATCTCTAACCTCCCCTGCGTGTTCGGCGTGGCTCAATGCGGCAACGCATGGTGGCCGAGTGCTGCTGCGGTGTGATATCCAACGTTGTACCAAGCGCCAACCGCGTGCCGCGTGTGCGGCCCCGTCCCCGAGGACCGCGAGATGAGCACTCCCGCCTCCGCAGACCGCCCCGTGCCGCACGCCGACGTGCCGCGCCCCGAGTACCCGCGCCCGCAGTTCGTCCGCCCGGACTGGCTGAACCTCAATGGCAGCTGGCAGTTCGAGATCGATCAGGGTGACTCCGGACTGGAGCGCGGTCTGCGGGATCGCGAACTTCGTTCGCGGATCACCGTGCCGTTCTGCCCGGAATCCGAACTGTCGGGTATCGGCGAGACCGACTTCCTGGAGGCGGTGTGGTATCGCCGGGTGGTGCGTATTCCCGCTGCCTGGGCGGGCCGCCATGTGCTGCTGCACTTCGGGGCCGTTGATCACGACGCCACGGTCTGGGTCAACGGCATCGAGGTCGTCCGGCACCGAGGCGGATTCACTCCCTTCACCGCCGACCTGTCCGGCATCGCATCCGCAGGTGATGACGCGGTCGTGGTGATTCGCGCCCGCGACACCAGGCATGCCGTTCAGGCCCGCGGCAAGCAGGCCACCTGGTACGACAACACCGCCTGCAACTACACGCGCACCACCGGCATCTGGCAGACGGTGTGGCTGGAGCCGGTGCCCGAGGTACATCTCCGCCGCCCCCGTGTGACGCCGGACCTGGCGGGCTCCTCCTTCCACCTGGAGCTGCCCCTGTCCGCCAACCGCCCCGGTCACCTCGTGCGGGCGGTGCTGAGCGATGAGGCCGGTGAGGTCGTCAGCGCAGAAGTCCGCGCCGACCTCGACCTCGCGCCCAGCCTCCGGCTGCCGATCCCCGGCGACCGGGTGCGCGTGTGGTGTCCGCAGGACCCGCACCTGTACGGCCTGCGTCTGGAACTGGTGGATGCGCAAGGCGTGGTGGTCGACGCGGCCGACAGCTACGCGGGTCTGCGTTCGGTCTCCATCGACGGCAGGAAGATACTGCTCAACGGCGAACCCGTCTTCCAGCGGCTGGTGCTCGACCAGGGCTGGTATCCGGACGGCCTGATGACGGCACCCAGCGATGCGGCACTCGTCCGGGACATCGAGCTGTCCCTTCGAGCCGGTTTCAACGGTGCCCGGCTGCACCAGAAGGTCTTCGAGGAGCGCTTCCTGCACCACGCGGACCGGCTGGGTTACCTGGTCTGGGGCGAGTTCGGGGACTGGGGCTGCGCCGGCCAGGGCCGGGACGGCGGCAATCAGCAGCCCACCGCTTCCTACACCGCCCAGTGGCTGGAGGCGGTCGAGCGGGACTACTCGCACCCCTCGATCATCGGCTGGTGCCCGCTGAACGAGACCCACCAGGTGCTGCATGACCACATCACCCAGCTCGACGACGTGACGCGCGCCATGTTCCTCGCCACCAAGGCCGCCGACCGCTCCAGGCCGGTGATCGACGCCTCCGGCTATGCGCACCGGGTCGCCGAGACCGATGTGTGGGATGCCCATTCCTACGAGCAGGATCCGGCGGCCTTCGCCGCGCTGATGTCCGGCCTGGCCGGCGGCCGGCCGTACGCCAACGAGCGTGAGCCGGGCCGACCGTACTCCCTGCCTTACCGTGGACAGCCCTACTTCGTCAGTGAGTTCGGCGGAATCTGGTGGGATCCCGAGGCAGCGGCAGCCTCCGGGAACGACGCCGCCTCGTCCTGGGGTTACGGCGAACGCCCCCGTACGGAAGAGGAGTGGCAGCGGCGCTTCGCGGGCCTGACCGGTGTGCTGCTCGACGAACCCGAGATGTTCGGCTACTGCTACACGCAGCTGACCGATGTCTTCCAGGAGCAGAACGGTATCTACCGCTTCGATCGCACCGACAAGCTCGACGTCGAGCCGGTCCGGGCCGCGCAGCGGCGTACTGCCGCGGTCGAGAAGCAGCCGTCCACCGAGAAGTGACGTACGTACGGAGAACGGCGTCCCGGTCGGGCCCGAGTTCCAGGCCCCCCCCGGAACGGTGGGACACCACCCCGGATAGTATCCCCAGGCCCCCCATGCGATGAACATTGTGCGCCGGAAGAAGCAGAAAAACCCCCCCCCGGGGAAAC